>QNFD01000059.1 GCA_003645435.1 Gammaproteobacteria bacterium
CAGCCGCCACGTTTCGACATTCCGGTAAGATCGCCAAGACCCTGGTATTTATGATCAAATGTAATGTCTACGAGTTCGCCATTCACCTTCAAACGTCGATTATAGTAACTAATATGATCCCCGGGTAAGCCAATCACTCGTTTTATGTAATCCAGAGACTCATCCTTCGGATATCGAAACACCATCACATCACCTCTCTTCGGTTTATCTCCCTCGGTGATACGAGTGTGGGTAATGGGTAAACGTAAGCCATAGGAAAACTTGTTGACCAGAATAAAGTCGCCAACCAGCAGGGTCGGCATCATCGAGCCCGAGGGAATTCGAAACGGTTCAAACAAAAATGAACGTAACACCATGACCGCGAGCAGCACTGGAAAAAAGGATTTTGAATACTCCACCAGTATTGGGTCGGGTACGGTTTTGCTGTCTGCCTGTTGCTGCCGGGATTTAGCAAAAAACAAGGCGTCGATCAACCAGAAAATCCCGGTGACCGCGGTCGCCAGCACCAGCAAAAACTCAAAATCAAAATGAACCATTAAGCAATAACCTCAACTGTATTCTAACTGGCAAATCTTGCCAAACGCCCTAGTGATCAACTTTTAATACCGCCAGGAAGGCATCCTGGGGAATCTCTACGCTACCTACCCGCTTCATCCGTTTCTTGCCCGCTTTTTGCTTTTCCAGCAATTTGCGTTTCCGAGAGACGTCTCCGCCATAGCATTTTGCAGTAACATTCTTACGCAATGCCTTAACATTAGTACGCGCCACGATGCTGGAACCGATTGCCGCCTGTATTGCCACATCGAACATTTGCCTCGGGATCAACTCTTTCATTTTCGAGGCAAGCTCACGTCCGCGATAATCAGCATTACTACGGTGTACAATCAGCGACAGCGCGTCTACTTTCTCACCATTGATCAATACATCCAGCTTCACCAGGTTCGAATTCTGAAACCGAAGTAATTCGTAGTCAAACGACGCATATCCCCTGCTAACCGACTTTAGCCGATCGAAAAAATCGAGCACCACTTCGCTCAGGGGCAGTTCAAATACCAGCGAAACCTGGTTACCCAGATACTGAATGTCCTTCTGTACGCCCCGTTTCTCGATACACAGCGCAATCACCGAACCGATATACTCTTCCGGCAACAAAATATTAGCCTGAATGATCGGTTCCCTGATTTCATTAATCTTGTTAACCGCTGGAAGATCGGCTGGATTGTGAATCTCGATCACTTCGCCCGCGGTGGTTTCGATTTGATAAATGACGGTCGGTGCGGTCGTAATCAAATTGAGGTCGTATTCTCGCTCGAGCCGTTCCTGCACTATCTCCATATGCAGCAGGCCCAGAAATCCACAGCGAAAACCGAAGCCCAGCGCCTGCGAGGTTTCGGGTTCGAACTGCAAAGCGGCATCGTTTAACTTGAGTTTCTTCAATGCTTCCCGGCAATTTTCATAATCATCGGAACTTATCGGAAACATGCCGGCAAATACCCGGGGCTGTATTTCCTTGAAATCGGCGAGCGCCTCTTGCGCAGGAGCCTGGCTTAAAGTAATGGTATCACCGACCTTGGCGGACTCGATATCCTTGATACCCGATATGATATAACCGACATCACCTGCCTGAAGCGCTTCGGTATTCGTGCGCTTAGGTGTAAATATACCAACCTTTTCAACCATGTAATCCCGACCGGACGACATCATGCGAACCTTTTGTTTAGGACGAATACTACCCTGCATCATTCGCACAAGAGTAATAACACCAACATAGTTATCAAACCATGAGTCGATGATCAATGCCTGTGTCCGGTTCGATTCCGAACCCTCGGGTGGCGGTACCAATTCAATGATCTGTTCTAGTAAATCCTCCACACCTAGGCCGGTTTTGGCACTGATTTCGATCGCCTGTGAAGTATCCAGCCCTATGACATCTTCAATTTCCTGCCTGACCCGGTCTGGATCTGCGGCAGGCAGATCGACCTTGTTCAAAACCGGAATCACTTCAAGGTCGAGATCGATCGCGGTATAACAATTAGCGACACTCTGTGCTTCAACACCTTGCGATGCATCGACTATCAATAACGCCCCCTCACAGGCGGCAAGAGAACGTGACACCTCGTAGGAAAAATCAACATGGCCCGGCGTATCGATAAAATTCAGTGTATATGTCTGCCCATCTCTGGCCTTATAGTCGAGTGATACACTCTGGGCTTTAATCGTAATTCCACGCTCTCGTTCCAGATCCATGGAATCCAACACCTGGTTCCCCATTTCACGCTCGCTGAGGCCACCACAGAGTTGAATAAAACGATCAGCCAGGGTTGATTTGCCGTGATCGATATGGGCGATAATCGAGAAATTTCTTATGTTCTTCATCCGCATTGATGAATATTTCCTCTGGCGGACAGCCATGCAGCAGGAACTGGTGGCAAGACCCAGGTAAAAAACCCGCGAAGTTTACGGCAATACCGCACAAATCAACAGCTAAAAGGCGAAATTGCTGCCAGGTTGTAATGGTGTAGTGCTACAGAAAATTGCCCTTGTGATGTATGGGGCTAGACTTGATCCTGGTCAAATGCAGCTAATAGCGCTTTTTCATCAAAAAAGTGATGGCAAATTTCCTCTTCTCCGGAACAGAGAACAGGAACGAGCACGTCATATCGGCGTATTAAATCGATATCGCGATCGATATCGATTTCCTGCCAGGTAATAGGCTGGAGTCTTCGATTAAATACCACCATGGCTTTGCGCATTGCATCGCACAGGTGGCAATTTTCCCTGTAATAAAAGTTGAGCTTCAACTACTAGTCAACAGATTATTAGGAATCCTCTGGACGAATAGCCAGAAAAACCGGTCCGGATCGTCTCTGCACTAACAGAGCCACCGACTTGTCCGCCTTCAGGCCATCGATAATCGCCTCAAAGTCATCTACCGATGTCACACCCTGGTTATCGATCATTGTGATCACATCACCTCGTTGAATTCCGGCATCTCGAGCCGATCCCACCTCGTCCACATCAGTAACCTCAACTCCGGCCTGAACCTTGAGTTTCTTTTGCACTGATTTGGACAACTCGGTAACACTCATGCCAAGGGCGGTATTTTCCTGCGGTTTATCTTCTTCCTCCGGCGTATAGGCAGCCTGCGTCATAGTAGGCAATTCGGCGATCATGACCTTGATCTGCTCGCGCGACCGATCACGAATAATCGTCACATCAGCTTCCTTACCCACGGCAGAGCGTCCAACCAGAGGCGGCAAGCTGCTTGAGCGCATGACCTCTTTACCATTAAATTCAACGATAACGTCACCGACCTGCAAACCAGCATCCGCAGCCGGGCTACTGTCGAGTACTTTAGCTACGAGCGCGCCCCTGGGGTTATCCATACCAAAAGATTCAGCCAGTTCGCGCGTGACCTCCTGGATCAAAACACCTAACCAGCCACGCGAGACGCTGCCGGTTTCCCTGATTTGGGTGGCCACATCGACTGCTAATTCAATCGGTATGGCAAACGACAGGCCCATGAATCCACCGGTACGGCTGTAAATTTGTGAATTGATTCCTACCACCTCCCCGTCGAGATTGAATAGAGGGCCACCCGAGTTACCAGGATTGATCGCTACATCTGTTTGAATAAACGGCACGTAGTTGTCAGTAGGCAGGCTACGGCCCTTGGCACTGACGATCCCGGCAGTAACCGAATGATCGAAACCGAACGGTGAACCGATCGCAAGTACCCATTCTCCTACCTTTAAACTGTCCGAATCGCCGAATTTGAGCACTGGTAAACCCGTGGCATCTACCTTGATTAATGCGATATCAGAAGCCTCGTCAGAACCAACTATACTGGCAACGTATTCTTCACGATTAGATAGCCGAACTATAACTTCGTCCGCTCCTGCAATAACATGATGGTTAGTCAGAATATAGCCGTCTTCCGAGATAATGAATCCTGAGCCGAGAGATTGTGCCTCACGTCTGCGCCCACCAGGATTTTCGTGATTAAAAAATTTCTCAAACAAATCGCCAAACGGAGAGCCTTCCGGTAAACCTGGAATGCCAGGCATTTCCGCGGAACTGCTTTTGCGTGCTTTGGTTTTCGTGCTGATATTGACGACAGAGTCTTTAGCCTGCTCGACAATACTGGTGAATTCCGGAAGTGCTGCCTGGACCATTAGCGGGACACTTAGTATCAGCACAACGATGAAACTATAAACGTACTTGATATTGAATTTCATTTTAATCTGTTCCTAAAATATGTAGTTGACTCTCTGACCATAATTCAGCTTTTCGGTTCACCCCGAATCTGCAAAATCCTGGGAGAAAACTGGTCTGAATACTGTCTACGGGCAAGCAGCGCGGAAATTTGCAAACCTGTTACGAATCCCGCCGCGGCAAAAACAAATGCGAGTAACTCTGATTCGCCGGTGATCCAGAGAGCCAGCATCCCGCCGACCATCAATCCCAGCAAAGGCAGGCCGTAAATCAGTAAACTGGCCTTTAAAAAGGCCCCTTCCGGCAACCCGAGCACGACACTATCGCCGGGTTCCAGTTGATCTTCGTTTTTGATCTTCACCGGTTTGCGCCGATGTCCCAGAAGCCGGCCGATAGCTCCTGTGCCGCAACCGTTACTTAGCTCACAGTGACTACAGGCGCTTTGCCGTTGCATTTGAACCAGGGCCCAATTCCCATCGAGACCAGTTACCTTACCTAACTCTTTAACCATCACGAAATTATAGTTGTTTCCAGCTCGATCATCGACCTCAATTTCGAGTCTAAGGCCGATTCACTGTGATATATGGGGGTTGTTCAGGGTAATTTAAAGCTAACAGACTCGGCAACCTGCCGTACCGTAACTGGGGGCACCTCGCCTATCGCGGTCACCGAATAATTATCCAGCAAGAATATAAAGCCGTTAACCGCACCCATCGAAGTTTCCCCCTGGGCGGTCTGTGCAGTCTGTTTTTCAATAAAGACTGACAAAGAAGCCAGACCATCGGTATAAACTATTTGCTGAATAAATCGACCCGAATCTCCAACCATTCGCTTCACCGCCGACTCTTTCCTGAAGCCATCGGGCAGGTTGGAAAACTGCCAGGTCATATCGGCCTCCACGGTCTCAACAGCATCGCCGCTATGGTAACGTACCATTGCAAAACTGCTGTCAATTTCCGGCAATTTCAACATCACCATCTGCTCGATCTCGCTCAGTAATTCAATATTGGTAAACATTACCTGTTCCACTACTTCATTACGTTCGTTAATCAAATTTGATTTGAGTAACAAGCCGTTGCTCGCATTTATCCACAGCTTGAGCCCGTAACGAAATTGATCTTTAGGCTTGATATCTACTATTACAGCTTCGTGATTCGCTATCCTGCCCTCACCGGCCATATTCATTTCATAATGCCGGCCAATATTCGCTATATCATCCGGGATAAACAAGGGTGAAAATGTATTTTGACGGGAATTATCGACCACCACCTTTCTACTGGAAGGCCAGATACAGGTCAGGTTTTTATTGTCTCGAATTACCTCGCGCGCCTCACCATTAAGAGAGAGTAGCCTTTCGCTTTCACCGGACTCATTTTTGATATGGTAGATCGACATACTTTCGAGCTGGTTTTCATGTATGTATACGAAATTACCCTGATAGCTCAGGTTTCGCATCGCATTTGACATTTTTCCTAGCCAGTCCATAGCCGGGCTGGCCGCTGCCTGGGCAAAACCGGCTAACAAGACCAGGAATATAAGCAGTTTACGGAATATGGGATTCAAGCTAGAAAATGTCCGCTTACTGCTGTGCGTCATACCCGGCGACTCTCGCCTGAGGAATCAAACCCTGAATAGAATTTGAGTATTCCGTATGGTTTACCAAATAGGCATTCAATTTCTGTTGCAGAGCCGGGGCATTGTCGTTGATCTTCCAGCGCATACCGCCGCTCAATGATGAGGTAACGGGTACCGCGCTAGTTTGAACTTGTTGCCTGGCAAGCAACTCAATCTTTTTCTGGTCGGCGCTGACTAGCTGCTCAGAACCCTGCCCTGTATCTACACCTACATTCACGGATTGCCAAAGCGTGACTGAAACCACCGCAACCGAAACAGCAACCGCGAGGCCGGCAACAGGTTTCATTACGGACCATGTCCAGATTGACGGCCTCGTGTTGGCCTCGGGTCGCGCAGCAGCCGCATTCCCGGGGCACGATCCAATCGCATCGATTTTCGCCATCACATTTGTGCTGAAATCGGTATCAATCTGCCGGGGTAACTCATGGCGCATGGCCTGGCCGATGATTTGATATCTACGCAGTCTATACTGCAGATTTACATCGCCTTCCAGTTCGTCAAGCATGCGCCTGCTTTGCTCATCGCCGGAAAATTCATCCATTAACGAGGATAATTTATCTTGCTGCTCGCTCATAATAATACTCTAGTCAAAACATTCAGTTGTAATCAGTATCATCTTAGTCACTCTAATAGCGGTCTTAGTTCCCTGTCAATTGCATCTCGGGCACGAAATATTCTCGAACGTACCGTTCCGATGGGGCAATCCATTACCTCGGCTATTTCCTCATAGCTTAATCCCTCGATCTCTCTCAGCATAATCGCCGACTTGAGGTCGTCTGGCAGTTCCTCAATCGCCCGATATACGGTTCGCTCAATTTCATCGGTGAGCAGTAAATTTTCAGGAGTGGTATATTCCTTCAACCTCGACTCGCCCTCATAATGCTCCGCATCATCAATATCGACCGAATAAAGCGGTGACTTGCGCGCCCTCGAAGCGAGATGATTCTTCGCCGTGTTGGCCGCTATGCGGTAAAGCCAGGTGTAAAACTGGCTATCACCACGAAAATTTCCAATCGCCCGGTATGCCTTGATAAAAGCATCCTGTGCGATGTCGTAACATTCCGTCTGGTCAGACACATATCGGTTGATCAAATTCACTACTTTATGCTGATATTTCTGAACTAAAATATCAAACGCAGCCTTGTCTCCCGCCTGTACCCGTTTTACCAGTTCTGCATCAAGCAGATTCGTCCCCATTTAGAACCCTTAAAATTATTATCAAATACGGCTGGCATCCAGCATAGTGAACATTTTGCCGCTCGCCGACCGACACTACTGGTAGAAACCATGACGGCGTATACCAATCAATTATAGCAAAAATATGCTTTCCAACGCGCACTATTAAGGACTGAGAATATTGCTACAAGTTCAGTGTAAATAGTGCAAATTTGTCTTATTAGTTCAAGCCTGCCGGGATTTAACCTGGTTGTATTCTTAGCAGGGGTTGATAATCTTTGAGTTCGATGCCATTTCAATATAGTCTTTGAACCTTATCGGACGCTTTACCAGCAATGAGTAAACAATTTAATTTTGATGTCATTATCCTCGGCTCCGGGGCGGCCGGTCTCTCGGTTGCCTTGCACCTGCCGTCATCGACCTCGATTGCAATACTGGCGAAAAACAACACTGAACAATATTCAAGTTATTTTGCCCAGGGCGGCATCTCGGCCGTGCTTGAACCCGACGACAGCGTCGAACAGCACGCGCAAGACACCATTATTGCCGGCGCCGGGTTGTGTGACGAGACCGTGGTTAATTTCACCGCTGCCGCGGGCAAGCAGAGCATACAATGGCTGAGCGATCTTGGTATGCCTTTCACCAGGGATCGACAGGAAATAAGCAGCAGCGGCTTTCATTTGACACGCGAAGGCGGTCATAGCAAAAGACGCGTAGTCCACGCCGCCGACGCTACCGGCAAGGCCCTCCAGCAAACACTACACGCCCATGTCCTCGAACAACCCAATATAAAGATTTTCGACCAGCATATAGCAATCGACCTCATACAGCGCAACAGGCAATGCCTGGGTCTGTACGCACTGAATCGAAGTGATCAGCATGTTGACGTATTTGCCGCCCAAAAAATTGTGCTGGCGACAGGCGGTGCGAGCAAGGTCTACCTTTATACCAGCAATCCAGATGGTTCCACGGGTGATGGCATTGCAATGGCCTGGCGTGCAGGTTGCCGGGTAGCAAATATGGAATTTATCCAGTTTCATCCTACCTGCCTGTATCACCCGGAGGCCAAATCGTTTCTTATCAGCGAGGCGGTTAGAGGCGAAGGTGGTTTATTGTGCCTGCCCAATGGTGAAAAATTCATGCATCGCTTTGATGAGCGCGGCGAGCTCGCACCTCGAGACATAGTCGCGAGGGCGATCGATCATGAAATGAAGCGGCTCGGTGTCGACTGTGTTTACCTGGATATCAGCCATAAGAGCCGCGCCTTTATCAAATCTCATTTTCCGACTATTTATCAGCGCTGCAAGGAACTCGATATCGATATCACCAGCGAACCTATCCCGGTGGTTCCGGCGGCGCACTACACCTGCGGCGGCATCATGACCAACATCAGTGGTCAAACCGATATCGACAATTTATACGCTGTCGGTGAAGTGACCTACTCGGGATTACACGGTGCCAATCGTATGGCGAGTAATTCCCTGCTCGAATGCCTCGTATTCGCTCGTTCCGCCGCCGGGCACATTAGCGAATCCTTATCGCCTGCAGTAAAACCCGGGGCACTCCCCGGTTGGGACGAGTCACAGGTCACCGATTCCGATGAGGATATAGTGGTCGCCCACAACTGGGACGAATTGCGCCGATTCATGTGGGATTACGTCGGTATTGTACGCACCAACAAGCGCCTCGAGCGCGCATTACACCGGGCTCAGTTGTTAAAGCAGGAGATCAACGATTACTACGGCAACTACAAGGTTTCACCAGATTTACTGGAACTTCGTAACCTGGTTGTGGTTGCTGAATTAATTATTCGCTCTGCGATGCTGCGCAAGGAAAGTCGCGGCTTGCATTTCACCCTCGATTATCCCGAGCCCAGCGATGATTGCCTGTCGCCAACCATATTGGTGCCCAATGCCGGTGAAAAGGATGTGTCACGGAAGATATCCCTCATCTCACCCTGATATTAATGAAACAGCATTCGATTCATATTCAATCCCGGGGGCGTGGAACAATTGCGATTAATTCCGAGATTGACCAGTTAATTCGAAAATCAGGTATCGACACGGGTCTTTGTCATATTTTCATCCATCACACCAGCGCTTCCCTGATCATTACCGAAAATGCCGACAGCGATGTACGCAGGGACCTGGAAAACTATTTTTCGAAGATTGTCATAGATGGCGACCCCGCCTATTTTCATGATCAGGAAGGACCCGATGATATGTCGGCCCATATCCGCTCGATACTGACTCAAACCGAAGTCAGCATCCCGATTAGCGCGGGCCGCCTGGCAATGGGTACCTGGCAGGGCATCTACCTGTGGGAGCACCGAACCAGCCCGCATCGTCGCAGCCTGACTGTCACCCTGCATGCTTAAGCTACTGACTCTTCACAATTTGTCCGGGTATCTGTAGAGAATCAGGATAAATCAGAGTTTCCCTGGTATTAAGAAATCCAATTTGCGTTGGTCAAATAAAACCGGACAATGGATTTACTCATCAAACGATATTACTAGCTTCGAGGACAGAGCATGAAAATCATCCTGTTGGGCCCCCCGGGCGCGGGCAAAGGAACCATTGCCAAAGTATTAACCCAGTATGACGGTTCGGTACAAATTTCGACGGGTGACATACTACGGGCCGCGGTCGCGGCCGGCACCGAACTGGGTCGGCAGGCCGAGGCGGCAATGAAAGCCGGCGACCTCGTAACCGATGAGCTGATTATGGGAATCATGGAAGCGCGCTTACAGGAAGAAGACTGTCAAAAAGGATACCTGCTGGATGGATTCCCCCGCACTATTCCACAGGCACAGGCCCTCAAAGCCCTGCTCGAAAAACTGGGCGAAAAGCTCGACTGCGTACTCGAACTGGATATCACACGAGACGTTATTATCGATCGTTTAGCTACCCGTAGAACCTGCCCTCAATGCGGCGAAATCTACAATATAAAGTCGAAGCCGCCCAAAGTGGAAGGCATCTGTGACGTCTGTGGTTCTGAAATCGTTCAGCGTGACGATGAAACCGAAACCGCAATTAGCAACCGGTTGCAGGTATACAATGATCAAACCGCGCCGCTGGTCGATTTTTATCGCCAGGAAGGACTGTTAGTTAGCTTTCAATCATCAGATAGCGGACCCATTCTCGAAGCATTGAAAGCAAGGCTGGGATAAGCGGGAACCCGACCCATTAGGAGACCCGATATTATTGGGGTGCTTCGACTTCTATGCGTTCAACGCCGGCGACATACACACTACGCCCCTCCAGCGTCGTAAAACTGTTGGCCTGAACGTCATCGCGCCGGGCCTGGTAACTGATGCGTGCCCCGGTTTGGGTATTGATCACGTGTACTGTCACGGTGGTATAGCTGTCCGCTACTTCTATGTAAATCATAACCGAAGCGGCAAGCACCATAACCGCCATAAAAATATAGGCCCCATGCCGCAACATCTGCTTTTTTTGTTGCTCCTCTTTAGTCGCAATCACGAGCACGCGTTGTTTAGGTTCATCGCGCTGACGCGATGCGAACCAGAGTGCACCCACTATCACCAGCAGGGTAAGAATAATTTTGGTTAACATCTAAAATTAACTGCGCTCGAATATGACAAGATGATCAACATTTAACCGAATACCGATTCGTTCATTTATCTTGTGGTCGTGATGGCTAGGCGCCAGGCACAACAC
>QNFD01000060.1 GCA_003645435.1 Gammaproteobacteria bacterium
GCAATGATGCGCAATGGCGACCAAAAAATTGCGCGCGCTTACGTGCTGTATCGTGAAGAACGAGCGAACGCCAGGGCACTGGAGCGCATCGAAGAACCGGATAGCCGGGATATCGATGAAATTGTCGATCTCAGTGTCAAGCTAAAGGATGGCAGCACGATTCCGCTAGACACCTCACGCCTGAAAACCATTATCAGCGAAGCCTGCAATGGTCTTGAGAGCGCCGACGCGGATCGAGTTTATGCGGAAACCATGAAAAATCTGTTCGATGGCGTTCCGGCAAAGGATGTCAGTCCCACATTAGTCATGAGTGCCCGTGGACTAATCGATCACGAACCGGAATATTCGCAGGTCGCGGCACGATTGCTGCTGGATGAATTGCGTACTGAATCACTGACTTTTCTCAACGATGGCGTACCCACCGCCACCTTTGAGGAAATGATCCAGCGCTACCCCGAATACTTCAGACATTACATTAAAAAGGCGGCCGAGCTCGAATTGCTAGACAAGGAGTTGTTGAAATTCGACCTCGATAAACTCGGCAAGGCCTTGCAGTCGCAACGCGATCATGCGTTTACCTACCTGGGATTGCAGACTCTGTATGACCGTTACTTCATTCATTACCACGATCTACGCTTTGAGTTACCCCAGGCATTCTTCATGCGAGTTGCGATGGGTCTGGCGATCAATGAAGTTCATCGTGAAGAAAAGGCAATCGAATTCTATAACTTATTATCGTCATTCGATTTCATGAGCAGCACACCTACCCTGTTCAATTCCGGCACCTTGCGTCCGCAATTATCCAGCTGCTATCTAACCACTATTCCTGATGACCTGGATGGGATATTTAGCGCAATCAAGGACGATGCCATGCTTTCTAAATTTGCCGGAGGACTCGGTAACGACTGGACCCGGGTGCGAGCGATGGGTTCACACATCAAGGGTACCAACGGCAAATCGCAGGGCGTTGTGCCATTCCTCAAGGTGGCAAACGATACCGCCGTGGCCGTCAATCAGGGCGGCAAGCGTAAAGGCGCGATGTGCGCCTATCTCGAAACCTGGCACCTGGATATCGAAGATTTTCTTGATCTGCGCAAAAACACGGGTGAAGAGCGACGGCGTACGCACGACATGAATACGGCTAACTGGATTCCCGATCTATTCATGAAACGCGTCGCCGAGGAACAGCAATGGACCCTGTTTTCACCCAACGAGGTGCCCGAATTGCACGAATTGTACGGGTTGGAGTTCGAGGCCGCTTATATTGCCTACGAGGAAAAAGCCGATAGAGGTGAGATGAGTTATTACCGGCGTATAGCCGCCACTGATTTGTGGCGCAAGATGCTTGGCATGTTATTCGAAACCGGGCATCCATGGATAACCTTTAAGGACCCATGCAATATCCGTTCACCGCAGCGTCATTCCGGCGTGGTGCATTCGTCAAACCTGTGTACGGAAATTACCCTGAATACATCGGACACTGAAATCGCGGTATGCAACCTGGGATCGGTCAACCTGCCGCAGCACGTAGATGAAAATGGTTTGAATCTGGAAAAGCTCGAGAAAACCATCAACACCGCAATGCGTATGCTCGACAACGTAATCGATTACAACTACTACAGTGTTCACCAGGCACGCACTTCTAACCTTCGCCATAGACCGGTAGGCCTTGGCATCATGGGATTTCAGGATGCACTGTATATACAGCACATCCCCTACACTTCGGAACAGGCTATCGATTTTGCCGACCAGTCCATGGAGGCGGTCAGCTATTATGCGATCCAGGCTTCGACTCAACTGGCTGAAGAACGCGGTGCTTATTCCAGCTACCAGGGATCACTCTGGAGTCAGGGCATTCTTCCCATCGACTCAATCGCCAGTCTAAAGGCGGCTCGCGGTGACTACCTGCAGCAGGATGAAAGCTCCTGTATGAACTGGAGCAGTCTGCGGGAGCGGGTGATGAATACGGGCATGCGCAATTCGAATACGATGGCCATTGCCCCAACCGCCACCATTTCAAATATCTGCGGTGTCAGCCAGTCGATCGAACCGATTTACCAGAACTTATACGTTAAATCGAACCTGTCCGGCGAATTTACGGTGGTAAATCCCTACCTCGTCAATGATCTCAAATCTCATGGTATTTGGGACGAAGTCATGGTCAACGATCTCAAATACTACGATGGCAGTGTACAAAGTATTGACCGGGTGCCGGACGAGTTGAAGGCGATCTATTCGACTGCTTTTGAAATCGACTCGCGCTGGCTGGTCGAGGCTGGTTCTCGCCGTCAAAAGTGGATCGATCAGGGCCAGTCGCTAAATCTTTACATGGCTGAACCCTCGGGCAAGAAGCTCGATAATCTCTACAAGCTGGCATGGGCCCGCGGACTGAAAACTACTTATTACCTGCGTTCGCTTGGCGCCACATCGGTAGAAAAATCTGACACACGAGAGCCGGAAGTCACCCTGGCGGAGCCTGAACCCAAGGTCTGTTCCATTCTTGACCCGGATTGTGAAGCATGTCAGTAATCAACCAGATCTGTACCGGCAACAACATTAAATCAGGAGACCACCATGTTTAACTGGGATAACCCGTTAGCACCGCCCACACCGAAGATGCCGGAACCAGGTCTGGAAGCTTCTATTGCTAGCGTCGAATCCACCGACGGTTTACGCGTTGGTCTCGACCTGCGCCAGGCGCCAGCTACCGAGTCGGAAATAACCGATATTCCAAGGCCTGTTATCAGCCCTGTTGTTGCCAAGCCGATTAACGCCGACGACAAACGAGTGGTTAATGGCCTGGCCGACATTAACCAGTTGGCGCCATTCAAATATCCCTGGGCCTGGGAATATTTTTTAAACGCCAACAAAAATCACTGGACACCCCTGGACATCAACATGACCCAGGATGTACATGACTACCAGCACAAGCTAACCCTGGAAGAACGTCATGTTTATGAAAACGTACTGTCCTATTTAACTACCTCGGATATTCTGGCAATGCGCAACATCGGCCTCGCGGTAATGGAAAAAATGACCGCCCCCGAGTTACAAATTTACCAGGCTCGTCAGGTTTATGAAGAGGCTATGCACACCTGGACTTATCAACATTGCATCGAATCGTTAGGCCTCGATCAGGGAGAAATATACAACCGCTACCGCGTCGTTCCTGAAATTCACCACAAGATCCAGATGTGTAACCAGAGGCTCGACTCGGTGTTACGTTCTAATATCGATTTGAATGATCGCGATGAACTGGAGAATTTCGTTCTTGCTTACACCTTTTTTGCCGGGGTTTTCGAAGGCACCTGGTTCTATAACGGATTCAGTCCTATTTTTGCATTGCAACGTCGAGGCCTGATGAAGGGAACCGCTGAACAGTTTCAGTACATCATGCGCGACGAGGTTTTACACGCGTCGTTTGGGATACGCGTGGTCAAACAAATAATTCTGGAAGAAAAGGTGAAACTCGACCCGAAACTGATCCAGCACATGTGGGAAGAGGCGGAAGCCGCCGAAACTCAATATGCCCACTTCCTGCTGCCCGAACCAATTCTCGGATATAGTGCAGAAGATCATATTGGACAGTTCCGTTTTATCGCCAATCGCCGAGCCAGTAAACTTGATCATGCAATTCCGTTTCCGGGTGCTGAAAACACCCTGCCCTGGCTCGATGAGCAGGCCAACCTGAAAAAGGAAAAGAATTTTTTTGAAACACGCGTCACCGAATACCAGACTGGTGGCGCACTCAACTGGGATTAGTGTTACACGCGCTCTTCGGTTGTAACTTTGGGCCAGATACCAGGTAGTTGAACACTTACTGGTATCTGGTTCGTTTGTTTTTTAGCTGTTACGCGGAAGAGCATCATTGAATACAACCTTGAGACAATAGCTACTCAACAATTGAATTAGTGTTACCCGCGCTCCTCGGTAGTAACCTTGAACCAGGCACCAGGTAGTAACCCTACTACCGGTGTCCTGGTTTTTTTATTTTCCCGGTTCAAGTCTTATAACCAAACTCTGCCTGCCACTGCTCCTGTCTGAAATCCAGGCCCAACCACGAGGGGATCATCTTGGCGGCAGCCGGGGATTCCAGCACGCCACCGGCTGGATAGTTTTTGGCAAATTCTTGTGGGTCACATTTGGCTGATTTAATCGATCGGAAGGCTATCTGTATACGGTCATTTACCGCCAGGGTTTCAAAATTGACCTGATCATGGAAAATAACCCGCTTCTTCACTACGCAGGAAAAATAAAGCTGCATTTCAACGATTAGAGGTTCTGATTTATGCGCAAGCGCCTCTCCGGCACGCGCACTCCATTTTACCAGTAGTTCTTTTTCACCCAGTAGAACACGGCATTCATGACAGTAAGAATTAAGCCAGCGGTCAAGCAACCGTATCGGATTCTCTATAGCGAAATAACTGCCATGTAAAAACCGTGCTAAAGCCATCTTAATCGCTCCAAACCCAACACTACAATCCTACCACTCCCCGCTTACCTGCATCGAAGTCCAGGGCTCGCTGGGCAGCAGTGGTTCTCCTTTTTGCAGTAGTTCAATCGAAACATTATCAGGCGAGCGAAAAAATGCCATGTGGCCATCGCCCGGAGGAACGTTGAGGGTAATATTATGATCCAGTACTTTTTGACATAAGGCGTATATATCATCGACTTCATAAGCCAGATGACCAAAATTTCGACCGCCACTATATTCCTCACCATCCCAATTATAGGTCAATTCCAGTAACGGTGAGCGCTCGGCGTTCGCCTGGGCTATATCGTCCGGCGCCGCCAGATAAACCAGGGTGAATTCACCCGCCTCACTTTCGTAGCGGTCAGTCTCCACCAGACCCAGAACATCACAGTAAAAGAATAGTGATTGCTCCAGGTTGTTTACTCTTACCATCGTGTGTAAATATTTCATCAACATGCTTCCAAAAAAACCGAGAGCAACATTATTCCACAATGACCACCGGTTTTCATTGTATGTCTGTATAATTCACCTCAATTCAAACTCCTGATCCTGCAAGATGAATTTTAATCCAAATATACTCGACTGTGCCCCGGCTCCCATCGCCGAAGCATGGTCCTGGGTAAGCGATCCAGGCTCGCATCAATTGATCGACATGTGCCAGGCAGTTCCTGCCCATTTACCGCCGCAGTCGCTGCGCGATTATCTCGGTGAAGCTATTATCAAGGGTGAAGGCGCAGGCTATACCGATATTCGCGGTATTTTACCACTTCGTCAGGAACTGGCGAAAAACATAAATTCACGCTATCAGTGTCAGGTAAGCGCAGACGATATTGTCATTACGGCTGGCTGCAACCAGGCATTTTGCTCGGTTATTGATAGCCTTTGCGACCAGGGTGACGAGGTAATAATTCCCCTGCCGAGCTACTTCAATCACTTAATGTGGCTTTCGATTCGCGGTATAAAGCCCGCTTTCCTGTCATTCAATGCAAACACGGCGATGCCGGACCCCGACCAGGTAGCCTCCCTGGTTTCACCTCGAACCAGGGCAATCGTGCTCGTAACACCTAATAATCCCAGCGGCTCTACCTATAGCCCTGAATGTATCGAACGGTTTTATGAGGTTGCCAGATCCCACAATATCCCGCTCATCATCGATGAAACCTATCGTGATTTTATTGACGCACAAAACACTATTCATAAGCTTTTCAAACACCAAACCTGGCGTGAAAACTTCATCCATCTATACAGTTTTTCCAAGGTTTATAGCCTTACCGGACACCGCACAGGAGCGGTTGTCGCCAGCGCCGAATTACTGGAACAGTTACGCAAGATACAGGATTGCACAGCGATCTGCGCGCCGCACATCGGGCAGTTAGCCGCCCTGTTTGGACTCCGGAACCTGGATCACTGGAAGCTGGAAAAAGCGCGGGAATTACAGCTTCGGGCCGACGCTATGAAGACCATGTTTGAAAATCCCGAGCTGAAATATCGTCTGCTGTCGGCAGGCGCTTATTTTGCCTATATCGAACATCCTTTTGACGAGCCATCACGCTCAGTGGTGAAACGCTTGATACAGGATTTTGACCTGATCAGCCTGCCCGGCAGCTATTTTGGCCCGCAGCAAGATCAGTTTATACGCCTGGCCTTCGCAAACGTTAGCGAAGATCGTTTTGCAGAAGTGTCCAGACGCCTGATTGAGAGTCAGAATTGAGGAAATGCCATGAATGAGGAAATCAAGGGTTCCTGCCTCTGTGGGCAGGTGAAGTACATAGTGCGCGGTCCATTTGATGCGTTTCACATCTGCCATTGCAGCCAATGTCGGCGCTCGACTGGAACGGCTCACGCTTCCAATATTTTCAGCACTAAAGACCGGCTCCAGTGGCTCGCAGGAGAGGAACTTACGAAGCGCTACGATCCCGTCGAAGCCGGTGTTATATCGAAAGCTTTCTGCACCCACTGTGGTTCCCTGGTGCCTTACATCAGTGCCTCTAGCGGCAGGCTGATCATCCCCGCGGGAGGACTGGAGAGTGATCCGGGCATCCGGCCGCAGGATAATATTTACTGGCCCGATCGGGCAGACTGGTACGACGCCGTACCACAGGCACCCCATTACGACGCCGAGCCGGACTCCTAATCCCGGGCACTCGGAAAGTTGAACTTAGCCGATGGTAAACAGTCACAATATGGGTCGGCATAACCAACAGCAAAAAAAAATACCCTTGTTTATCTTCGGGTACAAACTCCAGGTATCTGCTGCATGAAACTAAAACCATGCCTATTACTGCGTCATTATTTGCTTGCATGGTTATTTTTCACGATCGGATCGATGAATGTCGAAGCCGGAGTCAGCGATGTATCCATCGAACCAATCGATAGAACCAATTTCCGACTGACGATCGCTGGTAGTCAACTTGAAGTTAACATCCGCGATAAGGTTTTGCTGTCGAAGCAGGACATTCTACTCGAATGGATAAAGTATTCGGCGCAGGTAGTGCATCAGTACTACGGTAGATTTCCGGTCGACCGATTGAAGATTGAATTGAATGTAGCGGGTGGATTTGCGGTTCGTTTTGGACAGGCATTTGGCGGCGAGTCGCCCCATCTACGAATTGTAGTCGGCGAAGACATCAATGCGGAGATGTTGCGCAAGGACTGGATCATGGTCCATGAAATGGTACACCTGGCGATGGCCGATGTGCCGCGCTCCAATCGCTGGTTGCTCGAAGGACTCGCGACTTATGTCGAATCCATCGCACGCGCCCAACAGGGTTACCTAAGCGAAGAATTTGTCTGGAATGGATTTATCAATCGCATGCCCCAGGGCCTGCCGGCCGCCGGCGATGAGGGCCTGGACCATACACCGACCTGGGGGCGTACCTACTGGGGCGGCGCGATGTTCTGTTTGCTCGCCGACATCGAAATAAGAAGGCTGACCAACAACCAGATGAGCCTGCGTGACGCCCTACGGGGTATCCTCAGTGACGGCTATTCTATGGAGTCCGACGCCACGCCGATGCAGATCTTCAAATCCGGAGACGCCGCGACAGGGGTGCCGGTACTAGTCAATCTCTATCAGAAAATGCGTGCCGATCCGATGCAGGTTGATTTGCAGGCACTCTGGGTTGATCTTGGAGTCGATTTGAAAAATGATCGGGTTGTGTACAACGCGGAAGCGTCGTTGGCTTATGTCCGTGAGCAAATGTTAAAACCCTAGCTACAAATAATCCAGCAGTCGACGCCAGGCCAGGAGTTTTTGTTCGTATTTCATGCCGGCGTTGGCCGGGCTGGTCGAGGGCATTTTCAGCAACGCCAGTTCACGCCCGGCAGGTAAGTCTTGCTTCACCAATTGATTAAAATAGTTTTCCGAAGCGGCACCATTAAAAATTATCGCCCGCAGGCCACCGTATTTTTCCAGCAACCCGTGAATGTCATTAGCTTCAATTTGCTGCTTGAGGATACTCGAATCCAGACTACCCGAGCGCCGACAGGCTCGCAGCGTATCCCACAAAACGATTGGTAATTCAGATATTTGTTGAACGCGTAGTTCATAACTACAATCGATATCAAGCTCAAACAGCTCGGCAATTATCTTCCAGAAAGCGTTGCGAGGGTTGGCGTAGTATTCAACCGCCTGCAGTGATATTACACCGGGCATACTGCCGAGAATGAGGACACGGGGATCTCGACCGATAATTGGCTCAAACGAATGAACCAGTGACACTGCTATTTTTTCATCTGGTCAAAGAATTCAGCATTTGTTTTGCTATTTTGCATTCGCCCAAGCACGAATTCCATCGCTTCAATTTCATCCATCGAGTGTAAAAATTTACGTAAAATCCATACTTTTTGCAACTCTTCCGGATCCAGCAGAAGTTCTTCACGACGCGTACCGGAACGGTTTATATGTATTGCCGGGAATACTCGCTTCTCCGCAATCTTCCGATCGAGATGAAGTTCCATGTTTCCAGTACCCTTGAATTCCTCATAAATTACCTCGTCCATTTTCGAACCCGTCTCGACCAGGGAGGTAGCAAGAATGGTCAGGCTGCCGCCTTCTTCGATATTTCTTGCCGCACCGAAAAAACGTTTTGGGCGGTGCAGCGCATGCGCATCGACACCACCGGTTAACACCTTGCCGGACGATGGAATCGTAGTGTTATAGGCGCGCGCGAGACGTGTGATCGAGTCGAGCAGAATGACAACGTCGCGTTTATGCTCAACCAGGCGCTTGGCTTTTTCAATAACCATCTCAGCCACCTGTACGTGGCGACTCGCCGGTTCGTCGAAGGTAGAGGCGACTACTTCACCTTTTACCATGCGTTCCATTTCAGTCACCTCTTCGGGCCGCTCGTCGATCAGTAAAACGATGAGATAACAATCCGGATGATTACTCGCAATGCTCTGCGCTATATTCTGCAGTATTAAAGTTTTACCAGCCTTCGGCGGCGACACTATCAACCCGCGTTGGCCTTTGCCGATCGGTGATACCAGATCTATGATACGCGCCGTTATGTCCTCGGTACTGCCATTCCCGCGTTCCAGCCTGAGTCGACTTTCAGCGTGTAGAGGCGTCAGGTTTTCAAATAATACCTTGTGCTTGACGTTTTCAGGCAGATCGAAGTTGATCTCGTCAACCTTTAGCAGGGCAAAGTATCTTTCGTTATCCTTTGGCGGCCTGATTTTACCGCTGATGGTATCGCCGGTACGCAGGTTAAAACGCCTGATCTGGCTTGGTGATACGTAAATATCGTCTGGACCAGCGAGATACGAACTGTCTGCTGAGCGCAGAAATCCAAATCCATCCTGTAAAATTTCGAGTACACCCTCGCTAAATATATCCTCGCCCTTTTTGGCCTGGGATTTCAGAATGCTGAAGATAATGTCCTGTCTGCGCATCCGTGACGAATGATCGCCACCCATGCCTTTTAATATATCTATCAGTTCGGGAACGGTTTTTTGCTTAAGGTCGCCAAGATTCATAGTGGGATGCACAGGGGAAAGTTTACGGAAAGAGATCGAACCAATAGTTGGACTACAACAGGTTTAGAGAAATGGAATCGGTTTTGAGTTTTTTATAGCAGTCGCCAACAGGAAGATCGCGACTTATGAATAGAGCCTAGCACAGTAATATAAGGTCGTCTACCACAATGGACGACCTTATCGTTACTAATTTGAACTGGTATATTCAGCCATAATTCGGGAGTCCGACTATATTGCTCACCGACTTGTCAGATAACTCAGCCCAAAAGCTGGAAATTGGGCCGACGCAAGTGTAGACCTGGAAAACCAGGCTACACGCTAAATTCAAATATTGCTGTCAATAAAAGCGGTTAACTGTGATTTCGACAGGGCGCCTACCTTGGTCGCCTCGACTGCGCCACCCTTGAACAACATTAAAGTAGGAATTCCACGAATTCCATACTTCGGTGGAGTTCCGGCATTTTCGTCGATATTTAATTTGGCTACGGTAACCCGTCCCTTGTACTCGTCAGCAATCTCTTCCAGGATCGGTGCAATCATTTTGCATGGTCCGCACCATTCAGCCCAGTAATCCACCAGCACAGGCCCGTCTGCCTGTAGCACTTCAGTCTCAAAGCTATCGTCTGAAAGGTAAACAATTTTGTCACTCACGAGTTTCTCCAGCCCTTAGGCTAATCATATGAACTGATAATTTAATATTATCAGATTTAACTGTCAACAATACACCGATCGCGAAATGGCTTGTTTGTCGACCGGACCAAGACTATATATGGACAATTCACCTGTATTGCAAACCAAATCGCCCAAAATTCTTCAAAACTGATTCATTCTGTAATATTTCACCCAAACAGGGTAATAGTTACTATGCTCCGTAACAGGGTAACCAGATAAAAAAGCATTGCACTACAGAGAACCTCCGATTAATTCATAGATGATTTATTCAGCGCTAGTGAACAATCTGCTACCATAGGCGTTTGATCTTATCCAGGCGGCTAC
>QNFD01000061.1 GCA_003645435.1 Gammaproteobacteria bacterium
AGATGTCTGAGTCACGTAATGCCTACATCGTAGAGCAGGTTGGAAAAAGAGGCGATGTCAAAGATTCGCTCGACGAAAAAATCTACAGCGCGGTTAGAAAGCAGGCGAAATCCAAAGGCCTGATTTACGAAAATGGAGCAGCGCGGTATTGAGGTGCAGATAATTAATTGGGGTCAGATCCTAATGGCGCTTACTTAACCTTTTAGAACTCGTCATTGCGGCCTCCGAGCCGCAATCCAGCGCCCTATGGATGCCGGCGGTCCGACGCTTCGATCAAGCCCGGGATGACGACGATCTTGGCCTTAAGTAAGTGCCATTGGGGTCAGAGCCTAAGCTCTGACCCCAATTAATTCCTCCGAGCTATCGGCTTGCAGCTTACCGTTGGCGTTAATACCCAGCTTTTCGAACAATGCCAGATCTTCGTTTTCGTCCGGATTCGGGGTAGTTAACAATTTATCGCCGTAAAAAATCGAATTTGCGCCTGCGAGAAAACAAAGCGCCTGCATTTCTTCGCTCATATCGTTGCGTCCGGCGGACAGACGTACGGTGGATTTCGGCATGATGATTCTGGCCACCGCTATAGTACGGGCGAATTCAATCGGATCGAGCTCCGCGGTACCGTACAGTGGTGTGTTTTCGACCTGTACCAGTAAATTTATCGGTACACTTTGCGGATGCACGGGTAAATTGGCCAGCTGTTGTAACAGGCCGGCACGATCGAGATCAGACTCGCCCATGCCGATAATACCCCCGCAACAAACGTTAATCTTCTCGGCACGCACGTTTTCCAGTGTATCGAGTCGATCCTGGTAGCTACGCGTGGAGATAATCTCCCTGTAATACTCGGGGGAGGTATCGAGATTGTGATTATAGTAATCGAGGCCGGCGGCCTTGAGTTTTTTGGTTTGCGGTGCTGTCAACATGCCCAGGGTCACGCAGGTTTCCATTCCCAGGTCTTTCACTACGCTGATCATTTCGATGACGCGATCGAGGTTTTTATCGGTTGGATTGCGCCAGGCAGCGCCCATGCAGAATCGGCTGGCGCCATTGCTTTTGGCATTCATTGCAGCCTGTTTGACTTCATCCAGTGGTAATAAACGCTCGCGCTCTAGTTCGGTTTCGTATTTGGCGCTTTGCGGACAGTAAGAACAGTCTTCCGGGCAAGCGCCGGTCTTAATACTCAAAAGCGAACTGATTTGCACCGCATTGGGATCAAAATATGCGCGGTGGGTGGTTTGCGCCTGGAACAATAAATCATTGAAAGGTTTGGCAAAAAGCGCTTTAATTTGTGCGAGGGTCCAATCGTGTCTGATTGGTTGTACTAAATCGGTCATGTTCAACGGGGCCGGATTCGAATAGAACGCCAAGTCTATTGCAAGACAGGGAATAGTCAATGTCAGGAAGACAATTTCAAACCAGGTTTTATGCGCTCATAAATCGACTACTCGATCCCGCGCTATGCCAGGGCTGCGCGCATGGCCTCGAAGCTGGTCAGAGGTTTTGCGCGAACTGCCTGGTTGAGCTCAAATGCGTGAATAGTCCCTGTACTCTCTGCGGACTCGAAAATACAACCAAAGATTCGCTTTGCGTAGCCTGTCTATACGATCCACCTCGTTGGCAAAAGTTAGTCGCGCCGCTGATTTACCAGGGATTGTCACGTGATCTGCTACTTCAATTGAAGTATGCCGAAAGCCTGCACCCGGCCAATAGCCTGGTGACCCGCCTCATCGATTACTATCGTAATATCAGCCCCGCTCCCGAGGTATTGCTGCCGGTACCCTTACACCAGCAACGTTTGCTCGACCGTGGTTACAATCAGGCCTTCGAAATAGCACGAATCCTGTCACAGTTGCTAGACATACAGGTTGATACTCGAGCTTTGCGGCGTATTCGTGATACGACGAGCCAATCGGGATTGAGTGCTTCTAAACGCAGAAAGAATATCCTACACGCATTTGTCTACCAGCCAAAAACGCCCTATGTTCACGTCGCCGTGGTTGACGACATCATCACGACCGGTTCGACAGCCAACGAAATCACCAAAACAATACACAGTGCAGGTTGCCCACAAGTCGAAATCTGGGGTCTGGCGCGGGTATCGATGGTATAGATCTATAACTGACTAGGCCGGCCGCCTGGCTGCGAGGACATCGCCAAACGAGGCATACTCGCTGGCACCGAGGCGTGCCAGGGGTTGCACCCGGTCCGCGAGGATTTTGAGTCGGCCCTGGTCACTGATCTCAACACAACTATCATCGACATAAATTTCCCTGATTTCAGCAAACAACAGTGATTGCTGGTTACTGTTGCCGATGGTTTGAATCGAGTGGCGCTCACACATCAAGGCAATCTTACAGTCGCTCAGGCGCGGCATGTGAAAACCCTCGACCGGCGTTGTGCGTAAGTTGTTTGCCAACACTTCTGATTCCCCGGGAGGCAAGGTAGCGGAGGACTGGTTGAGTTCCGGCAGCTGGTCGCAACTCGCAATGTGGATGACAAATTGTGGGCGTTGCCTGATATTTCGCAGGCTATCCTTCTCGCTGCCATCGTCCTGCAAACCGATCGATACCATTACCAGCGGCGGATCGCTACATATTGCGTTGAAGTAAGAAAATGGCGCCAGGTTGAAACCGGCATCCTCATTTTCCGATAATATCCAGGCGATTGGACGCGGTACCACGGATTGCGTCATCGTGAAATAGGTCAGCGGCGCCGATAGCTCGTCCAGTTTAATCTGCATATTAAATTCCTCCTAAAGTCTGGTCAGGCGTTAAATTCAACTTCCATCTGGCTAATTTTTCTGGCCCAGAGCTTCGGCCCGGTTTGATGAATTGACACACCCTGGTGATCGACCGCCACTGTGACCGGCATATCCTCGAGTTCAAATTCGTATATTGCCTCCATGCCCAACTCCGGGAAGCCGACAACTGTTGAGGCCTTGATCGCCTGGGACACCAGGTAAGCCGCACCACCCACCGCCATCAGGTAAACCGATTCATAGTCCTTGATCGCCTCGATTGCGGTGGGCCCGCGTTCGGCTTTGCCGATCATTCCCAGCAAACCGGTTTTTTCCAGCATTGTGCGAGTGAATTTATCCATGCGCGTCGCCGTCGTTGGTCCCGCCGGGCCGACCACTTCGTCACGAATCGGATCGACAGGTCCAACGTAGTAAATAAATCGACCACTCAAATCTACCGGTAAATCTTCCCCGCGAGCAATCATATCGACCATTTTTTTGTGGGCCGCGTCGCGCCCGGTGAGCATTTTGCCGCTGAGCAACAGAGTATCTCCCGGCTGCCAGGTTTTGACCTCGTCGCGGGTCACCGTATCCAGGTTTACACGCTTGACGTTGTCGCCGGTTTCGCGGGTAATTTCTGGCCACTGGTCGAGACTGGGTGGTGTCAGTTTCGCCGCGCCATTGCCGTCGAGCACAAAGTGCGTATGTCGAGTGGCCGCGCAGTTGGGGATAATCGCTACCGCCTTGTTCGCCGCGTGCGTGGGATAGTCCCTGACCTTGACATCCATTACCGTGGTCAGACCACCGAGACCCTGTGCCCCGATGCCAAGCCGGTTAACCTTGTCGTAGAGTTCTAGGCGCAATTCTTCTGCCCGGCTACTCGCGCCACGTGCCTGTAAATCCTGAATATCGATGGGCTCAAGTAATGCTTCCTTGGCCAGCATCATCGCCTTTTCGGCGGTGCCGCCGATGCCGATCCCGAGCATTCCCGGCGGGCACCAGCCAGCGCCCATCTTCGGCACCATTTCAAGTACCCAGTCGACCACTGAATCCGATGGATTAAGCATGACGAATTTTGACTTGGCCTCGCTACCGCCACCCTTTGCGGCAACATGAACCTCGACCGTATCACCCGGCACGATATCGTAATGAATTACCCCGGGGGTATTATCATTCGTGTTTTTTCGCGCGCCATCCGGATCATCCAGAATCGAAGCACGTAATACGTTGTCAGGATCCAGGTAGGCGCGTCGAATTCCCTCGTTACACATATCGGTGACCGACATCTCAGCATCCCAGCTTACCTTCATCCCTACCTTCAAAAATACCGTGACGATGCCGGTATCCTGGCAAATCGGCCGCCGCCCTTCCGCGCACATGCGCGAGTTGATCAATATCTGCGCAATTGCGTCACGCGCCGCCGGGTTTTGTTCGCGTTGATAGGCCGCATCCATCGCGCGGATGAAATCAACCGGGTGGTAATAGGAAATAAACTGTAGCGCGCCAGCGATACTATCGATCAAATCGTCTTGTTTGATGACTGTCATTGGATTATTCCATTTTGCTATTGGTTGTAATCGTATATTGGTAGTTTAACGTTTTAGGTTGTTAAAGTGTGATTCTATAATTAAATCTGGAAGTAAGCGCGCGAGACATTCGCTGTTTTACTCCTTCTCCCCCTTGGGGGAGACAAGTAAATGCTCCTGCATTACTTGCATACATCACATCCATGTGAATAAAGGCTGGGATTGCCTACATGGATGTAGGTAAGGGGCGTGAGCAGGAGCGGAAGCTTGAGGGGGATACTTTAAGACTGGCCCCCTCACCCCTACCCTCTCCCGCGAGGGGAGAGGGAGTACAATAGTGAAGTTTTCGAGTACCTTTTTGTATGCTAGAAATTGAATAACTACCGAATAACACCAGACATAAAAATACCCACCCCCTACTCCCATCGAAAAATCTTTGCCCCAATCAACAATAACACCACACTCGACAAACCTAGCACGAGCAAATGATCAGCCACCTGGGTAAGCCCTGCTCCATCGATCATGATCTCCCGCGCTGCGGCTGTGAGGTGCGTTAAAGGCAGTAACATTGCCAGTTTTTGCATTAAGGGATGCGCGCCTTCGAGCGAAAACCAGACACCGGAGAGAAACATCATTGGCCAACTGAAGAGATTGAGTAATCCATTCGCTACTTCTTCGCTGGAGATACGCGCAGCGACTACCAGGCCACAGCAAATCAGGCAGATACAGCCGAGCGTAAACACGAGTAACAGGTCAAAATAAGATCCATCCATGCGAAACTCGAGAAAATAGTCCATGCCGATAAAAATCAGGATGTTGACCACCAGTAATAACCACAGTCGTGAAAAAATCTGCGCGGTGAGAAACTCTACCGATGTCACCGGGGTTGCGTGCAGACGTTTCAGTACGCCCATTTTACGGTAGCGCACAATCACATAGCCGATGCCGAACAGGGCCCCCCACATGATATTCATCGCAATTACCCCTGGAATCACCCAGTCGATATATCGCACCTCGTCACCCTCAACCATGTTTTGTTGCAGTGTCTGTGCTGAGTCGGCAAACGCCGCGATGAGTAATTTTTCGACGATATAGCCATTCGGTGAAGTCTGGTTAATCCAGTACTTGCGGGTATTCGCGTCGAACAGCAGGTCGATCTGGTGACGCTCTATCTTGGCTAAATTCTCTTCGATGCCATCAACTTCGATGAACTTGATATAACGCGTCATTTTGAACTGTTCGGTTGCCGTGCCAGGCTGCGCCGCGGTTATTATCGCGACCTTGAACTTTTCCGGGTTGTCCTCGGTAAACGCATAGGCGAAACCGAACATGATTAACACCGGTAACAGCACACTCCAGGCCAGGGCCGAGCGGTCGCGAAAAAATTCGGTATTGCGGGCGACAAACAGGGCGTAAATTCTATTCCACATCAGGCGCGTAACTCCTTACCGGTTAACTCGAGAAACAGGTCCTCGAGATCGCGCGCACGAATTCGTAAGCGGTTCAATGGCACCTCGAGCGCCAATAACCTTTCAACAGTTTTGTTGACGTCAGCAGTCAGGATATGGGCGTTACCATTGCGATAGGTGGCATCGAATTCAGACTCGCCCAACCGTCGTGGAATATCCTCCTCATTGATCTGCACGACGACATCGTCGAAATGCTTTGCCAGCAGGGCATCGGGCGCATCGTGGGCAATGATGCGGCCATGGTCCATGATCGCTATCTCGTCGCAGAGTTCATAAGCTTCTTCCATATAGTGAGTGGTCAGCAATATCGTGGTCCCCTCCGCCTTTACCTGCCGCACTCGCTCCCAGAGATTTCGACGCGACTGGGGATCGAGGCCGGTGGTGGGTTCGTCTAGAAACAGGATTTTCGGCAAGTTGATCAGGGCCATCGCCAGCAGCAGGCGCTGCTTCTGACCGCCGGACAGCTTACGCGTATCCTGGTTTAAAAACTCGCCTAGCGAATATTGCTCGACCAGCTTATCAATATCTGCTGTGCGCGGATAAAAGCGACTATACTGAACCAGCATTTCACGCACCGTGACAAATTCCTGCAGCGCCGTATTTTGAAACATGATGCCGGCTTCATTACGAAACTGATGTCCCAGCGGTTCGCCGTTGTAAAGAATACTGCCGGCGTCGGCCGTTTTAATGCCTTCCATCAATTCGATCGTCGTAGTCTTACCCGCGCCATTGGGACCCAGCAAACCAAAGCAGGTGCCCCGCTGAATTTCGAAACTGACGTCATTAACCGCGATCAGCTTACCAAAACGTTTTACCAGCTTAGATACCTGCAGGATGATTGGCATCGTTGTCTCTATAGAAAAGTGGCCAGAGTATAAACAGCCTGTCAGGCGAAAACTACCACTCCAGCCAGAGATTACCGGGTAGGCAATTCGACTCTGTCGATTTATACTCCGCGCATGGGTGAAGAAATCAGTCAGGAGCATTTCGACCAGCAGGATTTTGACCGCTTTAACGAGCGCCTGCGAGAAGAAACCAGTTTCGTGCGCTCACTTTTCGAACAGCAGGCTTTCGACAATGCCAGCCGGGTACTCGGCTACGAGCTCGAGCTTTGCCTGGTCGATGCACAGGGCCACCCCAGCAAGGTCAATCAACAGGTGCTCGACGACTGCGCGAACCCGCTATTGACGATGGAACTGGCGAAATTCAATCTCGAGATTAATGGCAATCCTTTTGACGTAGATGCCAATGTATTGAGTCATATGGATACCGATTTATCCGAGCTTTACCTGCAGGTTCAACAAACGGCAGTGGGCCTGGGCGCGCATACCGTGCTGTTCGGTGTATTGCCAAGCCTGCATCGTCAGCATTTGCATGCAGACGACTATATGTCCGAGCAACATCGATACAATCAACTCAGCCATCAATTGATCAAGATGCGGGGGCGGCCGGTACATCTCGAATTGCAGGGTGAGGAATGTCTACGCATCGATAAAAATGACGTCATGCTTGAGGCACTCGGCACCTCGCTACAGATACATATGCAGGTGCCTTTTGATGAAGCCGTGGATACCTATAATGCCGCCCTGTGGGCGAGTATGCTGGTGCTGGGGGCAACGCCTAACTCACCGCTGGTACTGGGTAAATGTTGTTGGCAGGAATCCCGTATCGGCATTTTCAAACAGGCGGTCGATACTCGCAATCAACAGGAAATCCGTGATGGCATCATTCCCAGGGTGCATTTTGGCAAGGCTTACATCGATTCCATGCTCGACCTGTTTGAGGATAATTTTTACTACAGCCCAATCTTACCCGAGGTTATCGACAAACCAATTGAAACATTACATCATTTTAACCTGCACAACGGCACCATCTGGCGTTGGGTGCGACCCATTCTCGGGGTGAATTCAAACGGCGATTATCACTTGCGGCTCGAACTCAGAGTTGTACCTTCTGGTCCGACACTGGTCGACACCATGGCAAATACCGCTTTCTACCTGGGCCTCACGGAGGGATTAAAACGCTGTGGCGACAATTTGCGTGCGCGTGATTTCTCCACGCTGGAGACTGATTTTTACCGGGCCGCACAATACGGTATGCAGGCACGGGTACACTGGATTGATGGTCACGAAAGCTCGCTGAAAAACCTCATTCTGTCCCATGCACTGCCACTCGCACGACAGGGTCTGGAAAAAATCGGTATTCTCGATTCGGCTGGATGGCTGGATATTATCGAAGCTCGTGTAATTTCGGAGCAAACTGGCGCTAACTGGATATTACGGCACTGGAAACAACATGGCGATACTTCCGAACTCGTGCAGACCTATCTACAACACGCCAACACCAATACCCCAGTGCACTTATGGCCAGCGCCCTAATGTTAATCGCTTAACTGTACCCGATTGGATTGTGCAGCGGTGCGCATGCTCAACAATCGTCTTTTCAACATCGACATACTTTCGATGATTCGGCCTCGATTCACCGCGCTAATAGTTTGTGGTGCATCGTCCTCTTCAACCCGGTGTCTTTCTGCCAGCTCTGGATGCATACCCAGATGATGCGCGTAATTAATTGCGGACTGAATACAAATTCGGGTTCGACCGGCCGGAACAGTAACCGGGACATATCGATATATCTGTCCCTGGTTAATCAAACTGATGATCGCGTCAGAATCACTCTCGGCCATTATCGCTACTGTTACCATTAATGGATACTGGCTCTTGACCAGCTTCAGAAAAGACGGGTAATCGCCGTTTCCAGGCGGCACATTCACGATCACCACCTTAATCGGATGGCGTACAAAAACCCGGGCCGCATCTTCAATAGTCTGCGCGTAATGCACTTCGCAGGACTCTCTAAACAGGATTTTGATTACTTCGCTAATGGCGACGCGTTTATCCAGCACCAGCAACCCCGTTTTATCCACTGCTTCAATGCAGGTGGCCGCATCATAAGAGGGAGCATGATCTACCTTGAACAGGTTTTGCGAAATCTTCATCGCGTCGGCGACTACAGACCGTATTTCGTCCTGGCCCCAGGGTTTGGTGATATAACGATACACTTCACCCTCGTTAATCGCATCCTGGGTAGAGTCGGCATCGGAATAACCTGTGAGCAAAAGGCGCATGGTGTTCGGGGATATTTGCCTGGCCTGATGGAGTAAATCGACGCCGCGCATTTCCGGCATGCGTTGATCACTAATAATCGTATTTATTTTTTCGTTCTTGAGAAATTGCAGGGCCTCGAGGCAATTCGTCGTAGTATGCACCTGGTAACCAGACCGGAATATGGCTTTAAGCGAGCGCAACACCCGCGACTCATCATCGACAATAAGCAATGCCTCCCTGCTCATCCGGTATCTGCCCTGTCCTGCTGTAAATCATCCGCATCGATCGCCGGACTCCCGGCCACATCGGTACGCAAACTGATCATGAACCTGGTTCCAACACCCTCGCGTGTCTTAACCCTGATTTTTCCCTTATGCTCCTTGACGATAATGTTATAGCAAATCGACAGGCCAAGCCCGGTACCCTGACCCACTTCTTTGGTGGTATAAAAAGGGTCGAACATCTTTTTACCAACTGATTTCGGTATGCCGATACCATTGTCCCTGACACTAACGTGTACACGACCACCGTCATAACTCGTCTCAATAGACAGTTTGCCCTGGCTCTTGCCCGACATCGTAATCGCGTGGCAGGCGTTGGTTATCAAATTCAGTAACACCTGATTAATTTTCGACGGATTACATTTGATCAACGGAATTTCACCGAGTGACAGATCGACATCGATATTATCCTTGAGCAGATTCTTTGCCAGTTTGAGCGTGCGCTGGATATTATCGTTGAGATTTACCTCGGCAATTTCCGCCTGGTTGAGACGGCTGAAGTCTTTCAGGTTGCAGGTGATTTCCGAGATTTGATCGAGGCCATACAGGGTATCAACGGCCAACTCTTCACATTCTGCGATTAAACCTTCCTCATTCAACGCGTTGATGGCATGGTCGACTTCCCTAAAAAGAACCGTGACTACTTCTTTACTGGAGGACTCATCACTCCTCACTTTTTTCCATGAGTCGATAATATCATCCAGAAATCTCACCCTCGCGACGAAGTCCTTCAACACCATCACGTTGCTGTGCGCATAACCCAGTGGTGTATTAATTTCGTGCGCGATACCCGCGATCATTTGTCCGAGCGCCGCCATTTTTTCCGACTGCACCATTTTTGCCTGGGATTTTTTCAACTTTAACATGGCCTTTTCGAGGTCCATGGTGCGTTTCTGAACTCGTTCTTCCAAATCGACATTCATTTGCGAAAGCCGCTCGTTCACTTTGTTTAGCTCCTGGGTTTGCCGGGCCACACGAATCCGCAATAAGCGATTAACAAACATGAATGTGAGCGCCAACAGAATAACCAGCGCAAGGCCGACCACCAGGCCAATAATAGTATTCTTAGAGACACCGGTACCCGCGCTGAACTGTATCCAACGATCAAAAATTGAACGGTGTTCCTGCTCGGTAATCGATTGCACTGATTTTTGCAGGATGCCATGCAAAATTGGCCAGTCCTTGCGTGCCGCAAAAGCGAGATCGAAGAAATAACCAGTCTCACCACCGATACGTAAATTACCTAAACCATCTTCCTTGATTATTTGGGTAACCGTCGCCGGGTCGGCCACGACTGCATCGAGCAACCCGAACGAAAG
>QNFD01000062.1 GCA_003645435.1 Gammaproteobacteria bacterium
AAGTCCTTAACCGATCCAGGGTCGGTAGAAATAATAAGCAATGTTTTACCCGAGTCCATACCACCCAGGGCTTTCTTGGCCCTTAGTATAGGCAGGGGACAGTTGAGGCCAGAAGCGTCTAGTTCATGATCGTATTCAGCCATGATTAAATCCTCTTTGATATTCGTTAAGTTACCTGACATTACTGGTCTGTGCGTTGTCGAACAGGAACATCAATCCCTGATTTCACCGGGGTTTATGCTTCAGGCCAGCACGGCTCTACATGCCGAATTTTCAAATATTATGCGATAGATTGCAGTACCGCACGGCCTGCACGAAAAGTCTGTCTTTATAAGTCACAGCCGTGGAAAAGGCAAGGATATTTCGAAAGCCGGTTTTTAAGCTTCGTGCAATATGCGGGTTAATATCAGGCGATCGTATCGAGCGGTGTTGGGTCTAGTTGCATGCCGCCCGAGGCCCATTGGACAATTCCGCCCCGCAGATTAATAACGTTGTTGATACCCTGTTTGTTGAGAAAGCGGCAGGCCTGCGCAGATCGACTACCGGTACGACAATAAATTACAATTTGATTCTGCGACAGCGTGAAATAGTCGATGTTTGAAGGTATCAAGTGCATCGGAAGGGTTTTTGCATTCGGAATAACCCCGCGCTCGATTTCTGCCGGGGTGCGGATATCGATGAGTTCCAGACGATCGTTTTCTCGGATCAGATTAACGAGTTCGTGGGGTTTAATTTCTTTTAGTCGGGACATATATAACAATTGTGGGTCATAATTAACGAACCATCCAATTATTTTAGGCAATTTTAAGTAATAGTTAACAGAAATATAGAGTTTTTACGACTTTAATTCCACTAGCAAGAAAAATGTATCGATAATGAACAGGACAGCACGGAGTATAAAATTCGCTGTAATCGGTTTGCAGTGGCTAGTTTTGGCTGTTTGCGTCCAGCCGTTAGCGCTGGCCGATGGTGGTCTGCCCCTGTTAGGGGAAAATGCTGCGGTAAACATCGAACAGGAAAGAAGACTGGGCTATGGCTTCTACCGGCAATTGCTCGCACGTGGGATAATCGAAACCAATCCGGTGCTAAACAATTACCTCAACGAACTGGGCGCCAGGTTACTGACGAATATCGATCACCGCGTCAGGAACTACCATTTTTTTATCGTGAAAGATTTCAGGATTAATGCTTTCGCGGTACCCGGTGGTTACATCGGCGTGAATATCGGCTTAATTTTAGGCGCAAAAAACCAGAATCAACTGGCATCGGTAATGGCGCATGAAATAGCCCACGTACGTCTCATGCATAGTATGCAGGCAATGGAAAGAGTGAGTGGTGGAAAATTATCGGCTCTCTCGATGTTGGCAGGGATACTGCTCAGTGGCATAGATCCCGAGCTTGGCGCAGCGGTGATGTATGGTGGTTTGGCCGGCAGTCAGCAGGCTACGATCAATTTTACCCGTGACAATGAATACGAAGCCGACCGACTTGGTATTGATCTGCTACAGGGTGGTAATTTTGATCCCCAGGGGATGGTCGATTTTTTTCGTATTATGGACCGTGCCTCGGGTAGCTCTGAATTCCAAAATATAGAGTACTTGCGTACCCATCCTGTCAATAGTAACCGGATTTCTGAAGCTGAAAACAGGATCAGGCAAACGACGGTAATTCAGGGTGGGCCTGACTACTATCAAATGTTCAAGGATTACCTGCAATTTGTTAGCCTGAATCGAATGGAAGTTACCGGTAGCGATTTTCGGAGGGCCCTGGCACAGATTAAAGCTGGTAAATTTGGGCTCGCAAATCGGGCCCTGGGAAGACTGTATAAACAGGATACCGATAATATATGGTATGGGTATGCATATGGTGAGAGTTTCGAGTACCTGAATCGACCTGAAGAAGCGGAACGTGTGTACAGAAATCTTCTGAAGATTTATCCGGACCAGCTCTCCCTGTCACTCCGCCTGATTAAGCTACTGATATCCTCGCAGGAGTTCGAGTCCGCATTAATAATTGCACGGCGCCTCGAAAAACGATTTCCTTATGAAAGAAGCATCTATAAAAACCTGGCTAAAATATATGATCATCTTGAGCAGCCGGTTCTTAAAATGATGGCCGAAGCTGATTACCAGCTAATTACCGGAAATATTGAGCATGCTATCAATCTATACGGGACGATTATTGGAATGACTGAATCGGACGATACCACCAGGGCCAGGGCGCAGGCCAGGTTGGAACTGCTCAAAGGGTAATTTTTGATCAGAGGCTCCTTAAACATTCAATCGACAGACTGTCGACTTTCAGGCTGTATTTTCAACCTGGTTGTTGATAATATCCGCGACCAATTTCGATCAGGTCATTTCGATTTCAAGAGGTACTATTTGAACATTAACTTCCAGGCGCTGGGATGTCGGCTCAACGAGGCAGAGCTGGAAACATGGGCAAGTGAATTTCTGCAGCAGGGCCATCAGATAACAGCCGATAGTGGAGAGGCCGATATCATCGTGTTTAACTCCTGTGCGGTTACCGGCGAGGCGGACAGAAAATCGAGGCAGCAAATTAATCGCCTGCAGCGAAGTAATCCTGGTGCCGGACTGGTGGTTACCGGTTGTCATGCGAGCCTGAACCATGAGCTCGTAAAAAACTATTTAGGCGTTGACCTGGTTGTCGATAATGAAGCGAAGGAGACCCTGGTCAGGCAGGCATTAAACCTGTTTGGAACGGCTAAATCGGCAACCGAAACAGTAACCGAAAATGGGCTTTTCCTGCGTGGCAGGCACAGGGCATTTATAAAAGTACAGGATGGCTGTCGCTATCGTTGTACCTATTGCGTTGTCACCATAGCACGCGGCGCCGAACGTAGCCGAAGCATTAAAGATATAGTAGACGAAATCAATCGGCTAAATGCACAGGGCGTGCAGGAGGTTGCGGTAACCGGTGTCCATGTCGGTGGTTACGGCAGCGATACCGGATCGAATCTATACGAGCTGCTCAGTGAAATTCTCGATCGGACCGAAATTCCAAGGATCAGGCTGGCATCGGTTGAACCCTGGGATCTGCCGCATAATTTTTTCCGCCTGTTTCAGGATTCAAGATTAATGCCGCATATGCACCTGCCGATTCAAAGTGGTAGCGATACCGTATTAAAACGTATGGCGCGGCGCTGCAAAACGGAGGAGTTTTCCCGTATCGTAGACAAGGCTCGTGAATCGGTATCTCGCTTTAATATCACAACGGACGTGATTGTCGGATTTCCCGGAGAAACTGAAGAAGAATGGCGCCAGACCGTGGATTATATCGAACGCACCGGTTTTGGGCATATGCATATCTTCAGCTATTCCAGGCGAGAGGGAACCAGGGCCGCGAGTTTGCCCGGTCAGGTCGAAAAATCGATTAAAAAGGAACGCAGCCAACAAATGCACCGGCTAGCGGCAAAACTAAAGACGATTGAGCTGCAAAAACATGTCGGCAATAGCTGTGCGGTATTGTGGGAGCAAAAAACTAACCAGGGCAGCGGATTGTGGACAGGTTACACACCGCAATACCACAAGATCGTATCCGATGATTCCAAAATTCGTGCGGCGAAGATTACCGAAGTTAGCGTAGACCAGGTGTCGGCAGATGGACTCCGGCTGGTCAACAGGGCCCGGCAACGAGAAGCCCAACAGAATTTTCTGTAAATATACCGGGTTGATAGTGAGGTTGCCCGTGAAAATGGATTGGATAAATATATGCAGGATTTAAGTCTGTGAAGTTGTCTGGCAACTATTTAACCAGAGGTCGAGTTTTGCGATGACGTCATCAGTGCTAATTCTCTCCATAGTTCCCCTGTCCCTTACTCGTGTTCCCCATTCAACTTTCCCTGGCGTTTCCCCATATTTATCCGCAAGGGCATCAGGATATTTATTCACGACTAAATCGCTGCTGAGATAAGGCCGTGCCCGGTCCGGGTTAGTGCAGGCATACAGGCCAATCACCGGCGTACCAACGGCGGTACCTAAATGAGCCGGTCCGGAATCTGGGGCGATAATGACATCTGCCTGGCTTAAAATCGCTAGCAGTTGTTTTATGCTGGTATGACCGATCAAGTTGAGTGGTGTTGAATCACACAGGACGTTAATTTTTTCACCATACTCTTTTTCTATTGCCGATGGTCCTCCACACAGAACGACCTGCATGTTATGTACCTGGGTGGCGTAGTCGGCCACGGCGGCGTAACCTTTGGCGCTCCAATTACGATAGCTCATGCTTGAGCAGGGGCTGATGATCAAAACTTTTTGGTCTTTAGCCAATGTTTTTTCAGCGAATTGTCGTGCCTCTACAGGAATCGGGATGTTCCATTCTAAATGGTGTTCTTCGATACCCAGGGCTTCCGAAAAACCGAAAAAGCTATCGATCACGTGTTGTTTCTGTTTAGCAGCAATTTTGTGATTGGTGAACAGCCATTGCATATCTTTGGCCCGCTCACGGTCAAAACCAAGACGAATTTTAGTGGGAATTAAAAGGCTCGCAATGCTGGCGCGGATTGACATTTGCATGTGTAGCAGGGCGTCGAAATGGCGGCCACGCATTAGCTGTTTTAGTTTTTTATAGGCTATCAGCCCCTCTTTTTTATCGAACACGATAAACTCGATATCTGCGATGTCGCAGACTAGTTGATATTCCAGTTTACCGATGATCCAGGTGATCCTGGTTTCAGGCCAGGTTTTTTGAATGGTGCGAACAATCGGCAGGGTATGGCAAATGTCACCTAGCGCCGAGAGGCGTAACAGGCAGATATTTTTAGGCGCGACAGAGAATGGAAGCACCTGGGCGTCCGCCTGCTTCAAGACTTCTGAGTGTAATCTTGGTATGACTTCTCTTCAACCAACTCCGAGCCTACTTTAATGTTGATGGTGCGCTTTACGTTGGCGCGTTGATCGTTGATGACGTAGACGGCGCGGGCAAGCTCAATGAACTTCTGGTCAAACGAAGCCTGGGACTCCTGGATACGGATGTCGTCTTCAATTTCCCACAACTGCTCGTTGATGCTTTTCAGCTTCGCAATTTCAGTACTGATTTCCTGTTGTGAAAATGGTGAGGCCTGCCAGGTGTTGCGCAGGGTCTCCAGCTCTTTATGGATATTTGTCAGCTTGGCTTCATCCTTGATACGTTCGGATTTGATCTCGAGAATGGTGATTTTGTCGAGGAACTCTCCAACAGAAATTTCGGCTGACAGATTCATGGGGTAAACAATCCTGTACTGGTATTAATTCTGGAAATCATGGGTGATAATGGGGCGCTATGTTACTGGAAGGTGTAGAAAAAGGCTATATTCCAGCTAATCAAGAGTAGAGTTGGGGCGGGTAGGTTTTGGCACAGGACCTCGTGTTGGTATCCGCGTTATTTGAAATTAAAGAGCGAGGAGTTTTAGTGGTGAATAACGCAGCTGCTTACGAGCCGCTCCCTGAAACGCAGTTGGCCGATATCCAGACAATTTTGATACTCTGCTGGGGTTTACTTGGCGATGTGTTTGTTCGCGTACCGGTAATTGAGGCGGTACGTAAACGCTTTCCTGAGGCAAAGATTGTTGTAGTTCTCGATCCAGCTTCTGCACCGGTATTACAAAATCATCCGGCATGCAATGAACTGGTTTTGTTCAGCCGTAAAAAAAAGCCGAGGCTGATTTATCTAATAAATACCTTACGCCATTTGATTGTGTTGCGTAAGCAGAGATTTGATCTCTGTATTAATCTCTATTGTGGCGGAGCCAGTGCCCATTTTTCCCAGATTATTAATGCCAGGTACCGACTGAGTTTTGATCATACCCCAGAGTTGTTGAGGGCTAATAATCTGCTGGCACACTATCCCTCGTTTGGTGCTAACTGGAGCAAGGCCCTGGGCAGTATGTTGCGCCCACTGGGCATTGCTGACCAGGCAATCCGCAAGGGCACGACCTTCTACTGTTCGGATGAGGCCATCCGCTATGCGAAATCGTTACTGCAGACCGGTAATCGTTATATCGCCTTCAACCTGGGAGCAGGGGCAGATGAAAAGCGTTGGCCGGTTTCCCGGTTTGTCGAGTTGGCGCAGGTGATTAGCGAAAAATATAGTTATACGCCGCTGGTATTCACCAATCCAGGTATGGAGTATCTGGCCCAGGAGTTTGCTGAGCAATATCAGGGTGACCATGCCCTGCTGGTTCTCCCTTTGATCCCGTTTGAACAGGTAGGGGCGGTGATGCGCCTGTGTGATTATGTAGTGACGGGGGATACCTCCATCATGCATATGGCCTTTGGTTTGAAACGGCCAACCCTGGTGATGTTTACCCACACCCGCCCCGAGATTGTGGCACCTGAAGACAGTCCATATAAGTCCTGTTTTCGGGGCGATCCAAATAATATCGACCCCTATGGTTTGCCCTACGGGACGGTTGATATACCTGTTGCTGAAGCTATGAGACAATTCGATCTGTTAGTGGCGACAAGCTCAAGTGTTCAAAAAGCCCAATAAGTTAAGAGCTCGATATGAAAGATTTTATTAAAAGCGTTCGTTATAGCCTGTTTTCACCGATGCCCGAGAGTCGGAAAAGTGAACATCGGATAAAGGATAAAATTCGCAAAATTCGTTATATGCTGTTTGGTCATCTGCCCATTTTAGGGCGCCGTCGTCGCGCCGGTGAGACCGTGAAGGCCAAAGGGCGGCGCATAAAAGAGGGCTTTTTTGATAAATATTGCCAGGGACAGGGGCTGGATATCGGTTACGGTGGCGACCTGGTAGTGAAAGCTGCGCGCGGTTGGGACTTTGAGCACGGCGATGCCCACTACTTGAATGGGCTGGATGATGAGAGTTTCGATTTCGTCTATAGCAGCCATTTGTTAGAACATTTGCCCGACTGTGAACAGGCATTAAAGAACTGGTGGCGGGTGCTGAAACCGGGTGGTTACTTGATCCTTTATCTGCCCCATCGTGACCTGTATGAAAGGAAAATGAAGCTGCCCTCCCGTTATAATGATGATCATGCTCATTTCTTTCTTCCGGAAGAAGAAGATCTGCCCGATACAAAGGGGATTGTCCCTCTAGTGGGGCGGGCACTTAGCGATCACGATATAGTCTATTGCAAGGTTTGTGATCAGGGCTACAAGAATCCAGGTGTTGACCTGCCAAGCGAAGGCGAATACTCCATTGAGATAGTGGTTAAAAAAATATCCGTGTAGTGGATACAGGGCTAAAATAGAGGGTGCATGGCGATGCCCCAAACATTAAAAAAATTGAAACGTGAGATAGCACCTGGCTTCTCCCATGTACCTGCGTTTTGCGAAAAACTTGAGTGTCTAAACAATTCTAGAGTTGAAATGGTTTTTGAGTTATGTCGAATGTGATATCTGAAAGCAAAGCTATACCAAAACTGGCGCAACTGAAAGAGTGGAGCGTCTACGGTCTGGTATTCCTGTTTCCTATCGCTGGCATCGGTGTTCGGCACTGGTTCAGCACTATTTTTACGCTATTGGTTCTGATCTCACTCTGGGATTTGGTCAGGTATTGGGGCAAACGTCCCCCTTTGCAAAAACAGGAGAAGGTCTGGTTGTGGCTGTGCGCGGCATTCTTCCTGTCATTCGTGGTATCGGCCCTGATCAATGGCTGGGGGCATGTTCAGAGTCGATCGCTAGGGGTGGATATCCGCTATTTACTGGTGGTGCCGCTGTACCTGATGTTACGCCAGTATGTTTATGCCTGGCGTTTCTTGTTAGTGGGGCTGTTTTTTACCGCGCCCTATTTGGCGGGGCTCGCCTATTATGATGTGTATGAGTTAGGCAGGGATAGAGCTCAAGGTGAATATAGTCCAAATATAATGGGGCCCCTGGCAGCTCTTACCGCATTTTGGTTGTTGTCTAGTTGGGACTCGTTGGGAAAGATTCGTTGGGTTTTGCCTCTGTTCGTGATCTCTGCTTTGTGGGCGACGGCAATGACCGGTTCGCGAGGAGCTTTTGCTGGTGTGATTGCTATGGGGCTTGTTTGGGGATGGCTACATCTAAAGCAGAGCTGGCGTTGGGGTGGAGTGGTCTGTGTGTTGCTGATACCTGTCGGGATATACCATGCGAGCGATTCTGTGGCGTTTCGAATAGATACGAGTGTCGCTGAAGCAACGACCTATTTTCAAAAATTAGAAGAGGGCGAGCATTATGCGGGTAGTGGTACTGCAGTTCGGTTTGAAATGTGGCGCGGCGGTTGGCTGGTATTTCAGGATGCGCCTGTTCTTGGAGTAGGTCGGGGCAACTATACCAGGGCCGTGCAGCAGTATGTTGAACAGGGCAGACTTCCACCTGAAGTGGCGCAGCATGGCCACGCTCACAACGCCTATGTTGATATGCTTATAGCCGGAGGGGTGGTGGGGCTTGTTGTATTTCTTGGTGTACTGTTTTACCCGCTTTATTATATGCTTAAGAGTTATCGGCTGTCCCCTGAATCGGCAATATTCGGAATATTGCACGTTACCGGGTTTGCAGTCTTTTCCCTAACCGACGCCTCGACCTTTATCAAAGGAAACTTTGTTTCGATATTTCTATTCGGCATGACGATCTTTTTTTCCTGGCATGTACGGCGGGTCAATGAGAGGAGTAGCTAAGCTAAGTACCTCAACTGTCGGCCGTGCTGAGGTATTTTTACTAGCACTGCTATCGGCGCACTCTACCTTTGTTAAATATGCGGATCTCTGGATTCGCCATCAACCAGAATCAGACCAGTAAAAATTTCTCACTGATCTGTTTGGCTACTTCTATCGCGTCGATGCTCGACATATCCTCCGCTTCAGCTTCCTCCGGGGGTGAAAACGCCAGGCGTCGCTCTGCCTGATTGATGGTTTGCCAGCGCAAGGCGGTAGCCGAGCGGCGCCGGGGATAGAACGCGGCGGTGTTGCAGTTGAGTGCACCGGCGATGTGCAAAGGCCCGGTGGAACCACTGATGAACAGGTCTGCAATAGCGATGTGCTGACTAAATAATACCAGTCCTTCCTCCGAGCGGTAGACAGTATGTGGTGTGTTGTCGAGTAAGCTGCCAAGTTGCTCGGCATAGTCAAACTCTCCCGGGCCGGCGCTAACAACAATATGATGGCCGCCGTCGGAGGTAAGTGACTTTCCAATTTCGGCGTACTGTTGCAGGCTGAGGTTATTGGCTGAACCGCCGCTGCCTGGGTGAATAAACAGTAAACGCCTGCTGATATCTATATCGTGTTTACGGCAGAAGTCTTGTTTAACGCTTGTCAGTGTTCCCTGCTCAAAGCTCAGGAAAGGGGCGCCTGGTGCAGGTGCCGCTTCGACTCCCTGGTCGGAGAGATAATGCAGTGCCAGGTCCTGGTTGTACGCCCACTCTGGTTTTTGCGAGCGTGAACGGCGTTGTGTCAGGCGTTTGTTATAGAATAACTGCGCAATTTTGGTGGCCGGAGCAAGGCGATACGGAATCCCTGCGAGCATCAGTGTGAGGCCGATGCGGTTCGTGGAAAACAGGGTGATGGAAGCATCGTAGCCCTGTGTTTTTATGTTACGGGCGAGGGCTATCTTGCTTGCCCTGCTGCCGTTATCGCCAGGGTCGAGGATGACGTTGTCGATATTGGGGCAGAGCTGCGCCATGTCAGCGGTATAGGAAGCTACCAGGGCGTGAATTTCGCAGCATGGCATGGCCTGTTTAAGTGTGGCAAAGGCAGGCCAGGTGAGCATGAAGTCGCCTAGTTTATCGTTACGTACCACAAGGATTTTTTTGGAGGCTTTATTCATCTGTCGGCGCATTATACGCTCCCGTTACGGATGTGTATTTAAGCTTATAGGCTTTAAACGCACACGCGGTAATATCACCCCGAAGGATAACGGGCGACCGATATTTTTGTTAGTGAAGGTATAATCGGTGATCTTTAGCCAAAACAAATCCTTGATTACCGGTAAATTTTTGACTAAAGAAACTTTCCCCAGTAGCATTGCAGGCTTGTTGCAAAAGCTGTCTTAGAGAATATAAATGAACAACGTTAAGATTAAAAACTTCAATATCGGCAAGGGTGAAAAACTCTGCCTCATCGCGGGTCCCTGCCTGTTAGAAAACCAGGATTTGGGCATGCGCGTTGCCGAACACATGGTCAAACTATCTGAAAAACTGGGTTTTAATTATGTTTTCAAGTCCTCTTACGAAAAAGATAACCGTGGGGCGGCCGGCAACGACCGCGGTATGGGTATTGACGAGGGCCTAAAAGCCCATCAGGCTATCGGTAAAGAATTCAATATTCCACTGTTAAGCGATGTGCACCGTGAAAGCGATTGTGCCGTTGCCGCTGAAGTTCTGGATGTTTTGCAGATTCCCGCTTACTTGTGCCAACAAACTTCTCTACTCCTCGCTGCTGGCGAAACTGGAAAAGTCGTCAACGTGAAAAAAGGGCAGTTTCTGGCACCCGAAGATATGGCCTCGGCAA
>QNFD01000063.1 GCA_003645435.1 Gammaproteobacteria bacterium
CCACCGGCAGCGTTGGCTGAGGGTATTAATATGTCTGCAACACGATCACCAGCAAGATAACCTGAGCCCACTATCACCGTGATGACCGCGATAGCACCTAAAAATTTGCCAAATGATTTCATCTTTTTCCCCCCTTGCGAATACTATAACTAGACGGTGCTGTACAGATTTGAGTGTATTATTTATGTACGGTGGAGTCTAGACAGCAAATCTGGCATATTGCCTGTATGGTGAACACTACCCGTAAACGTATCAGTAAAGACGAATGGCTTGCACGAGCGCTCGAGGTACTCGCGGCCGAAGGCGAGGGGGGTATCCGTATCGAACGGCTTGCACGCGACCTTAATATCGCGAAAAGCGGGTTTTACTGGCATTTCAAGGATCGCAGGGACCTGTTGAGCAAGGTGCTCGACTACTGGGCATACGAATACACTGGCGTCGTCGCGCAAAACCAGCAGTTAGCGCGGGCCAGCCCGGAGTCACGCCTTAACCAGGCAGCACGTATGATTCGGGTGCATAAGCTAACCAAGTATGATGTCAGCATGCGCGCCTGGGCCGAACACGATGAAATGGCTGCCGAAGCAGTAGCGCAGGTCTATAAAATGCGCCTGGGTTACATTAGCGAAGCTTTCAGAGAACTTGGCTTTAAAGGAGATGAGCTTGAGATGCGGACCCGGTTATATGTCTGTTACCATAGCTGGGAGGCGGCAATGTTCGGCAATGACTCTGAGCGTAAACTTAGCCGATTGCAAAAACTACGGATTAAATTGCTTACCAGAAAATGATCGTTTGCTGGAATCTATAGAGTCAGATTAAATTTTAGTGGAGGGTATTATCGTCTGCCAGGACGGAGAAGCGGAATAGCCATTATTGAGTAATACGAACCCGTTAGTACAGCCGAGTTGGCCGTATTGTCGATTATCGATGTGGGCATCGGTAGTAACTGGGGCGAAACGCATTGAATAGCAAATATTGTTAGGAGAAGAAGCATGGACAAAAATATAAAGCGTGTGTTGTTTGCAGTGATCTCTCTTTTTGCAACGGTTAACCTGGCCCAGGCAGAAGAGGTCGAACCTGATAAATTCAGATTCGCAATCGGTGGCTACGCTATCGCCAGGTACGATTCAACTATTTCCGTGACGGATCCTGGTCTGGGTGCCGGCATTTCCATCGACCCGCAGAATACCTTTGGCCTGGACTTCGAGGGTACCGTGTTGCGTATCGAGGGTTATTATCGTTTTCGTCCCAAGCATGCTCTCACCTACTCCTGGTACAGCATTAACTCTACGGGTTCGAAAATTATTGATGAGGAAATCGGTTGGGATGGTCCGGACGGCGAGATCATTATTCCGATCGGGGCGCAGGTCATCAGTAACTTCGATTACGATATATTCAAGGTCGGGTATCTCTGGTCGTTTTATCATACCGACAAGGTGGAACTGGGCGTGGGCGCCGGGCTGCATATCACGCGTTTGAGATTGGGCCTGGATGCCAGCGTTACAAATCCGCCCAACCAGTCTCTCCAAAACGTGAACACCACCGTTCCCTTACCGGTTGTTTCACTGGTGCTCAACTACAGTGTGACACCAAAGTTTCACTGGTATCTGAAAACCGAGGCATTTGTGGTGAAGTTCGACAATTGGACCGGCAGCTACCGCGACGCTACCCTGGGCATGGAGTACCGGGCCTGGAGGCATGTGGCGCTGGGGGCGGGCCTGAGCAGCAATTCACTTGAAATTGAAGAAGATGATCCGAATTATCAACTCAGGTTCGACAACACTATCAGCGGTGCATTGCTATACGTGGCAACCTACTTCTAGGATAGTGCTTAGGCTTAGCTCGTACTGAGTAACTACCGACAACTAATTGATATCACAAATGCCGCTAACCGAATTTAACATTACTCTGGCCCTAATTTAGTTTATAGTTATGCTCATTAGTCGTTTTTATAAACGACACTCCTGTGTGCTACTTTTACAACCATGATAATAAGTTCCGTTTCCTGGATTTCATAAATTATCCGATAAATTCCCTGCCTTACTCGATAACGTTCTTGCCCCGAAAGCTTGATACAGCCCACAGCCCTTGGGTCTGTACAAAGAAGCTCCACGCATTTCAATATGCGCTTAATGTCTTTCTTCGGAATGTTTCTGAGGTCTTTTGTTACTGATTTTTTAAACCTGAGGCTATATTTTGCCATGTGATTTTAAATCCTGGAGCAATTCCTCATAGCTTAATGTTGGTTCATCGGCTCTTTGTGAAAAGGCATGTAAGTCTTCCTGATCTTCACGTAAGGCAACACGAACTGCTTCGTTGACCACTTCTGATACTGATTGGTGGGTTGTTGCGGCTTTAATTCTTAATGCCTGGTGAATTTTTTTCTCAAAGTAAACAGTAGATCTTTTAGATAATTCGCTCATATCACTACACCTCGTTTATTTGAATATTAACGCTATAACGCTATAACGTCAAGACGTTTATCGAGGAATGAGTATTTATACTCTGATAACCGGCTTTCGCTAAGGTCGTAGGTCGTAATAACCGGAGGGTTTTACACTAAAAAAAATACACCTGCTACATTGGGTAAGTGAATACCATTCGGTGCAAAGGCCGCTCTCCGGTGCGCCGGACCGGCGCATCCCTGTGCTACGCGGCACCGGCACTTCCGTGTGCAATGCCCTTTGATTATTGCACCCTACAGGACGGCTTTGATCGCTACAACGGCAGGAAAAGTCCAATCCGCTGAATCGTCCAGAACATGGCCACACCACCGATAGCGTAGGGGGTGGCGCGCGCCAGCACGAAAGCGGAATGACCGTGTAGCCGATGCAGGCCTGCGAGTAGCATCGAAACCACGACCACGAACATCACCTGCCCTGTTTCGACACCGACGTTAAACATCAGCAGCGCCAGCGGTACCTCGTTCGGGGGTACGCCAATCTCGGATAACGCCCCCGCAAAGCCAAGTCCGTGTACCAGGCCGAAGGTAAATGCGACAAACCAGGGGTAGCGTTCCGACAGGGTCAACTGGCCCTGGTTTTTGCGCACCACTTCCACTGCCAGCAAGACGATGCTGAGTGAAATCACCGCCTCGGTGGGCACCGGCGGTATATAAAGCAGGCCAAGCGTTGCCAGCGCCAGGGTGAGACTGTGCGCCAGGGTAAATGCGGTGACCGTCTTCAACAATGGCCAGATGCCGCTGACGATTAGCAGCAGGGTCAGTAAAAACAGCAAATGATCGTAGCCTTCGAGAATATGGATTGTGCCCATGCGCCAGTATGAAATGGCCAGGTTCATCCGGGTGGCCTGTTCGGGTATGGTAAAACTGCTGGAGCCGGAGCGCAGAATGGCCGAATGCTCCGTGTCGTCGCGCAGCCTGACGCGCACCAGCACGTCGGCGGGTACCGCGTCCAGGCCCTCGATGCTCAGGGTCACACCGTTCAGAGTTTGCTGACCGGCGCGGTAAGACCTGGTTTCGAGCCATGCCCCAGGCACCCGGCGCGCCGACCCTGGCCCCATTTGTTCAAGAAACTCCGGCAGCACAGGCGTCAGCGCCAGCACCTTATCGCCCCGCATTGGCACCTTCCAGGTGAAGTCAACCCAGCCGCCGTCACGTTCGTTGATCTCCAGCAACGCCGGGCGGAATTCATCGGCCTGCACCGCGTTTGGGACTACGAGCAGCAGTAGTAAAATGCCAGCGACAAAGCCCTGCCGCAGGCATTCAAAACGGTCGATCATGATGCGGTATCCGCCTTCACGGGTTCGACTTCTTTTGCATCTTCCCCGCTAGCTTTCATCTGCCCATCCAGCAGACGGTCAGCAGGCAGTTCGTCGATCACTATTTGGTAACGGCTTTTCAAACTTTCAAGAAAATCGGCGTTGAATTGTTCCCGCTTTTCATCGTGCCAGTCTTCCAGCACTCGCGCCTGCACATTTTCAAATACTGCCGGCGGCGCCTTCACGAATTCGTAGACGTATACCAGGTGCACGCCGTAGCCGGACAGTACGGGACCGTGCCATTGACCCGGTTCGAGTGTCATCACGACGTCGGCGAACCCGGAACCCAACTGCCGCCTGATTTCCAGTTCGGTGGCCGAGCTAAAGTTGTTTTGCAGGATAAGCCTGTCGCCCGCCTGAATAGTATCGGCGTCGGGCTCGCCTGCCGCTTTTAGCTGCGCCAGGATCTCGGCGGCATCACTGAGGGTCGCATCTTCACGCTTATCGGGGTCGATGAATACCTGGGTGAAGCTAATCATATCCTCACCACGGTAGGACACCGCTTTTTCGTTAAAATATTTTTCAAGCTCACCTTCAAGCGGCTGTTGCATCATCGAAAGATCGCTGGTCAGAAACTGCAGCTTTTGCGCCATGCGGCGCCGTGTTATCGGGTCGTCCTCGTTCAGGCCCATCGCCACCGCCTGGCGGTAGAGAACATCTTCGCGAATATATGCCTGGATAAGGCCGTCAATTTCGGTGCGCGTGGGCAATCGATTCCAGCGTTTTTCCCATTGACTGATCATCGCGTTAATACGATTTGAATCAACGCGGATAGTGGTATCGCGAAAATCTTCTTCCGCTACGCCAAACAGTGCATAGGCACCGTAAATGCAGGCGCCAATGATTAAAAACTGTAAAAGCGGCTCACTTAAAAGCCGGGTTAATTTGTTACTCACAAGCAATTCCCTCGGTCGATAAGACCTGATAACTCTATTCACGCAGGGTGCGAATCCTAACAAAAAGAAGGCGCTTGTGCGCCTTCCTTTTGGTTGCTGTGAAATCCGTAAACCAGTTTACTATATGAGATTATTCTTGAGGCAACTACTCAGGCAGGTGTGTGAAGACCTGCCTACTGACCCGGGCAAATGGCAAAATTGACTCGGCTTCTCTTCCCCGGTCATCGCGAGAAGAGTTCGGGTAGCCTGTTAAAAAACCGCCCGAAGCCTGAAGCTGAACACGGAGGCGTGATCAATTTCGCGCGTATTCGCGGGATGCTTCACGTACTGGTAGCTAACCGTCGAGTCCAATCCGGTAAAAAAAGGGAATCGGTAAAAGACTTCCGCATTGTATTCATCGCGGGCCCCGGTAGCGCTAGCCTCCGCCCAGTTTGCGGCGACGCCAATGAGATCATTTTGAAGCCCTTCGAAGCCGTCGGGATCGTAGAATAGAAAGTGCAGTCCGACTTGTTCATTATAGAGCGACGTACCATCCTCACTCTTTCCCCACCGAAAGATCCCCACTTTATTACCATCATCGCTGAATTCGTGCTCGAGCTTGACCGTCATTCCCCAGCCTTCGAGGCCGGTACTGGCATTGATGGGCTTGCCGTCCTTGGTGCCGTCGTTGTGCCAGACCGTGAACTTCGAAAAACCAGCTTTTTTCGACTTGGGAGCGAACTTTACACCAAGCTCGAAGGCTGTATAGAAATCCCCCGCGCTGATATCACCCAGATCGAAACGATTGGCGTTCGCGTCCGACACCAGCCCCAGGATTCTAAAGCGATCGCTGGGATAGCCGACAGCCACCACTCCCAACCCGGAGTCCGGATAACCGCTCGAAAACAAGCCGGTACCGCCGTTCGGAAGAAAGGTCGTGACAGGGCTGATGTGCCGGGACGTCGCCAGGATCGAATCCGGCGTGATCTTGCCGGTGCGAAATGCCCAACCCGCCTTCTGACTGCCCTGTTCCCAGTAGAAATTTCTCATAATGAAGGTCGGGGTATACGCCGAAAAGGCGTTGGCGGTGCCAATCGCGCTAGCCAGGCTAACAAATCCGAGGTTCTGGGGGCCCGTGGTGCCGTAGTCCCACCTGCCTTCGACGTGGAAATACAGCTTTCCCTGGGTTGGCGTGCCTCTTTTGGCTAGCTTCCATGAGCCAACGAAATCGAGGTCTGTGGTCATACCGTGTTTGTCGTTGTCGGGAAGCGCTTCGGTGATTCCCTGGAAGAGATGATTGATCATCAATCCCAACTCAATGTGGCTCGCCTCGTCGACCTCTTTCTTCATTTCATCGGCCGCATCGTGGGCTGATTTCAGCGGAGAAACGCCAAACAGCGAATCCCGTTGGGTCCTTCGCTCCCGAATGTCGCCCAGGGCGTTGGACGGGTCCACGGGGTCGTCGCTAATTGCCGAACCAGCCTGACCACCACTTGAGCCCACTCCCTGCTCAGCGGCAGTTGCGTTTGCCATCGTGAAACAGCTCAGCGAGCTGGCCAAAGCAAGGTGGAGGACAAAACGCCTCATTGTGCAGACCTTGATAACGCAAGCAGCCCCGACTCGAACGAAATGCAGCCGGGTCATGCTACCTCAGCCTACCTCGACCGTGCCATCCTCGTGAATGGAGATCGGATCACCCGTCTTTACCGCCTCGAGGAACTCGTCGCCAAGAAGGTCAATGGTGAAGATCCGGCGGCCATTCCAGATGTCGTCCATGAACAGTCCGCCGGCCGCGATACTGTCAATATGCGCAGAGAACAGCATCGCTGTGAACCCCACCTTTAGGTCATTCATGCCCATGATACACCCAGCGCCCATGGTGGATCCTACGGTTTGCGTGGTGCAGAGGATTTTTCCGGCCATATCCTTCCCGTACAATTCTTTGTTGGCCGAATCGGTGCAGGGTGCGCTGTCGGTCCTGCCGGCGAACATGTTCTCCAGGTAGGATGCGCTCGTGTTGAAGGCCTGCTTCGAAACCAGCGCCTCGCCTTTGAGCTCTCCGGGGAGTAAGGTCCGGCCCTTGAATGTTTTTGCCATTTTAGTCTCCTTAAGAGGGGATTTTGCCCATTACGATGGCCTCGACGAGGATATCGTCGGGGAGGTAGCGGAAGTTCGAATAGGTCCGGGTCTTGGCCGAGTTCGTGATCCCGCGCGTGCGCTCCGCGACTCCCTTCATGCCGGCATAACTGACCGCACACATATTGGTGACACGCACGCCTGCCTGCGTCATCTTGCTAGACAGTTCGCCTTCGTCTGCCACAAGGCGGCGCTTCACTGGGTTGACGCAGAACATGTAGATCGGAATGGCCGCCTCCTTCTTGCCAGCCTTGTCAAGCGCCTCGGTGATCAGGCGGCCATACTTTACGATCTCAAAGTAGCTGTTGTGCGGGCAGCCGATGAACGCGGCCGTGGGATCGGCATCCTTTTCTGGCCAGAGGTTCGGGAAGGTCTTGATGATCCGCGCCTGCTCGGCATCGTCGATCACGTAGGTCTGGTAGCCTTCGACCAGGAGATCGCGACCTTTTTCCCTGGCATCGGGCGTTACGCCCTCCACGTGATAAAGGCCGACCGCACCGGAAGCGGCCGTGGCGCTGCCCATGGCCTTCAGCAGATGCAGGTTGTCGGCTGTCACCTTGCCGCCCTCGAAATACTTTTCGAGGCCGGTGATATAGGGGACGTCTTCGACGACCTTGGTTCCGATCCCGGTGCCGACCGCACCCCAGTCGGGTTCATTCGTGGTCTTCACCTCGACCAGCCACTTGGCACGCCGGCCGTCGTCGGTCATGAGACCGAAAAGGGGAGCCTTTCCGAGAATGGCACTTAGCAGATCCATGCCGGCACCGTTCCGGTTGGTCCGGATACCGAGGGCAGAATTGCCGAAATTCACTGCGGATGATTCCGCCCAGGCAACGTAGGTCCCCGGTTCGGGAGCATTGCCAATCTCGTCCAGGTAGCAGGCGCAGGACCGAAAGTTCAGGTCCGGTGCCCCGAGGCGGGCATGGACCCAGTCCAGTTCCCGCTGCAATTTGTAGCCCTCGTAGATCTGCTCCATATCCTCTACATTGTTGTTGACGTTATAGAGGTCATAAGGACGCGGGTTCACTGTATAGGGCGCATAAGCCTTGAGCCCGGCCTCGGCGCATTCGTCGAACATTGCGATCATCGACCTCATGTATTCGGTGCCGACATACATATTGCTGTGCGGTGCGCCGCCAAGGGCCACAAGCTTTTCAGCGCCGAAGGCATTGCCGTAAGCGACCACGATCTTCATGAGCTTGGCCTTCTCCTCGCCTTCCTTACCGTCGAGGATATCCTGTTCTTCCCGGGTCAGGGTCATCTGGTGGGGCGCGGCACCCGGCTTGGCATCCCACTGGGAAGCGCCTGTGTACGTCGCCTTCTGGCCCGTCGGCTTCCCGTCCGGCCCCAGGCCTTGCATGTCAGATGTGAGGAAATTTTCGGCTTAGCCTGGAAGGGCGCCGGTTCCAGATGAGCCGGAGGATGATTGCCCACTGGCCTGCCCGCCAGTGTTACCGGCCTCGGTGCTCGCGGCCTTGGCACTCCCGGCCAGGGCAGAGAGTCCGGTGGGCAGCAGGGCGGTTAATGGTATCGCTTTAACGAATTCTCTACGTTTCATGATTAACTCCTTTGTTTGCTTGTCTTCAATATACTCCGGCTGTGTATATTATCCAATTTGGGGGGGGGATTGACACAGATCAAATTTGTGCTGGTGTCGAGGGCCTGATGACCAGGTGCGGAATTCAAGCATGAATTCAAAGTATCGGCCCGAGCATGGCGATGGTGTTGTTCCAAAGCCGGCGGGCCATTGACCATTGCTCTACCATCTCAACGGTGACAGGATGGGAACTGGCGAGGTAGGTTTCCTGGCGACGACGCATCTCGTCGGTCAGTTTCGGATCGTAAAACAGGATATTGTTCTCGTAGTTCAACTCGAAGCTGCGGCGATCCATATTGGCCGAGCCCATCAAAGTCATTTCACCGTCGATGGTCATAGATTTCGTATGCAGCAGGCCGCCCACGTACTCGTGGATCCTTACCCCGGCTTCGAGCAGCTCGTGATAGTAGCTGTGGCTTGCCGCGGCAACCTGGATCGAGTCATTTCGAGCCGGGAACACGATCGTGGTTGTTATCCCGCGGCGAGCGGCAGCGCAAAGTGCGTCCTGCATGGATTCGTTGGGCACGTAGTAGGGTGTCGTAATAATCAGGCTATGGCGGGCGGCATGCATCAGCGCCGCAAAGGTCTCGGGCATCGCCGAATTACGAACCGTCGGACCCGTGGCGATAACTTGGGCGGGGAAGCCTTTGACGGATGCATAAATCGGTGCTTCCAGCAGGCCGCCGATATCCTCGTCGACCTGCGCCATCCAGTCGCTCACGAAGACGTGCTGGTTCTGACGCGCTATCGGCCCCTCGAAACGTATCAGGGCGTCTACCCAGGGGGCGAACTTCGGTTTAACGCGAAACTCGGGATCGGCGCAGTTCTGACTTCCACAGTAGGTGATACGGTCGTCGATGACGACGATCTTGCGGTGGTTGCGAAGATCGATGCGTCCAATCAGGGAACCCAGCAGCAGGTTTCTAATTGGCAGTGCGACCGCCACCTGGACACCGGCCGCGCGCATATCTTGCCAGTGTTTCGAGCCGATCATGACGCGCGAGCCGAGCCCGTCGGCCATCGCCCGGCAGGCCACGCCGCGGGCCGCGGCGCGTTTGAGCGCCTCGACCACCTTGAGGCCGTTGTTGTCTCCCAGCCAGATGTAGAAAATCAAATGAATCTGGTCGCTGGCCGCATCCATGTCGTTCACTATATTATCGATGCCGGCGTTGGAGTCCGTCATCAGCCGGCCCGTGTTACCACCGACGGGTGCGAAGCCATTGATTGTCTTGCCTAAATGGAACAGTGGTGCGCAACGGCCCGGAAATTCCGCTTTAAGGAAAGCTTCGTTCTCGACCAGGGGGGAAGCCATGGGAGGCAAGTTCGCTAGCACCTTCTGCTCCCGGGCTACCCGTTTTTTACCGATACTGGTCTCCCCCAGGAGAATGTAGGCGAGAATACCAACAATGGGTAATCCCACAATCAGCATGACCCAGGCGAGCCGCGATGCCGGTTCCCGATGGGGGCGCAGAATTGCGCGCATGATCATCGACAACCAGATCAGTCCCAGGCCGATATAAATCGGGGTCTCCCACAAAGGGCTATCCATTCTTCTGCTACCACCATTTCACGATTGTTACTTGCCTGCGCCGACCAGCGCATCACACCCAGTCAACCACAGACGCGACTATACATTGAAACAGGTAAAACAGAAGACCGGGGCGAAAGTCTGGTATTAGGAAACAGGAAGTTTGCGCCCTGAATTGATCAGAAGCTCCTTAGGCAAATTCCTTGCAGGCATGTTCGATCGCATGTGCAAATGATCGTGCCAGGCTACGTGCGACGAACAGGTCGTAGCATGGGGTATCGTCGACCTGGACCACCAGCGCCGACATGTGCGCAACCGGGGTGAGGGCACAATTACCTGTTTTGAAAGCGCCAGGGTGCAGGTCGATGGCGCAGTTCTTTGCCATTACCGTGCGGGCATGACTCCCACTCAGGCGTAATCCGCAGCGGCCGTGGCTTTGATCGACTACGGCTGCGAGCTCGCCAACTGCTTTTTTCAGAGTCTCTAACAATTCGCCCGGTTTGCGACCAGA
>QNFD01000064.1 GCA_003645435.1 Gammaproteobacteria bacterium
TCCATGCACGCTGCGCAGCACACCGCCGAGCATATCATTGTCGATAATAAAACTTTCCAGTGAACTGCCCAGCATGCTGGCAAGGGTGCCGCAGGCGTGTGAAATCATGTTGCATCCCGCATGAGCGGCCAGCGCCACGGACAGGCTTTTTTCATACCCGGCCTGGGCATCGTGCACCTTCGCGTCCGAGTACCCGGCGATACAGGCCACGGGCAACTGGTAATGTCGCCCCATTTGTGCGGCCGCCGCCATCACCACGGCCTGCTCGCCGCCGCCGCCGCACATGGCGCCGGTACGCAGATCGGAAACCAGTGGTTTGGGCGCAAAGATGATCGCTGCACCGGCATCAACCAGCCAGGCAAATACAATCCCCGCGAGGGATTCCGCCACTGCCTGTACGATCGACCCCGCCAGGGTCACCGGGCTGGTGGCCCCCATCTGCCCGGCTGAAATCAACTGTACCGGAATACCATGGCGTACCGCCTGTTCGACAATTTCGCAGGATTCGGTGGCAAAGCGCATCGGTGGTACAACGTGCGTGGCCATGATGGTAAGGAATGGCCGCTGCCGAAAGTTATCTTCACCTCCGGCGACCGCATAACAGATTTCGGCAATGGTTTTGACATTTTCGGGCAGGGTCGCACTGATACAAATGTGCTTTGAGGTGCCGGCCAGGCAGGCATACAGTGTATTGATATCGAGCTGCAGGGGATTCGGCGCATCGGTGCCGACTACCGGTCGACTGAAAAAGTGAATATGTTCCTGCTGGTCGACAATACGGGCCATGTCATACAGGTCACGAATGGTGGTTTCACGGTAATTCTGCGTCTCCATATCCAGAATTCGGGGGGCCGCGCCGCCGCTGCCAACATGCACCCGCGCACCCGATATATCCAGGTGATAACTGTCCCTGCGTGACCACAGGGTTACATCGCGCCGAATCCCGGCAATCGTATCCGCTACCAGGGCCCGGGGAAACAGCAACCGCCCATGGTCGGTGAATGTGCCGCCGTTTGCGGTCACAATGTCAATCATGCATTCGGGCGCCTGTGACAGGCCAAGGGTTTCGAGCAGATCGAGAACCGCCTCGTGTATCTGATCGATGTCACCCGTGCTCAGGGGTTGGAACTTGCCGCCGGTAACGCCGATCCATTTTGATTGACTGGTGTCCAGAACAGTACGTTGATGTCGTTCCTTGCGGGCGTTTCGACGCCGGCGTGTTGAACCTTGATTTCCCCTCGATATGATAATAATGCCTCAATTTAATTCATCTGTTCAGCATTTAATCAAACCTGTATTTGCGATACAAATGATATATAGTTCCCTATCAGATGAATTTATTACATCTATAGAGAAATTCATGACCGCTTCCCTTACCGCGTTAAGAGCTTTCGAGACCGCAGCGCGGCATTTGAGCTTCAAGCTGGCCGCGAATGAACTGAACCTGTCTGCCACAGCGATCAGTCATCAGGTCAGATCGCTGGAACAGGCCCTGGGCCACGCCCTGTTTTATCGCCAGGTACGCCGGGTGAGCCTGACCACAGAGGGTGAAGAACTGATGCGGACGCTGACGCCGGCGTTTCAATCGATTAATGCGACGGTGGAAAAGCTGCAGCAGCAAACCAGTCGCCACACGGTAACACTCGGCGCAGGACCCATCTTCGGGTCGCGCTGGCTAGCGCCCCGCCTGGGACTGTTCTGGCGACAAAATCCGGATATCGATCTGCGGATTCATCACTCTCCCCTGCCGGTACACCTGCAGATGGCGCGCTACGATATCGCGGTAGCCTGGGGTCTGAATAACTGGCAGACGCTGCAATCCGATCTATTGCTCAGGATTCAGGTAACACCGGTTTACGCGCCTGATGCGGTTTTTGCAGGCGACGTAATCCAGGACCCTAAGGATCTTTTGAAACTTCCATTGTTACATTATCGGGATCAAAGGGGTTGGCGACAATGGCTAGAGACGATGAATGTACGATTACCGAAACAACTCCCGGGCATCATTTTTGAGGATGCGAATGTCCAATTGCAGGCCGCTCTTGAGGGACAGGGCATTGCATTGGGATTCCTGCCGCTAATTGCAGACGAGATATCGGTTAGGCGCCTTATTCGACCCTGGCCCGAGACGGTTGAGCCAATTGAGTCATACTATCTGCTATATCAACAGGGATCACTAAATCGAAACCCGGTGGCGCGTGTTCGCGACTGGATGCTTGCTATAGGCCCCGGGGTGCATGGGAAGCCCGGATAAGAATAATGGTATTCGACATTACTGTAGCCTGAGTCGATAACATTTGGTTTTGTGACCGCCTTTAGTCGGAATCTATGCGAAGTCGGTTTGTTGCAGGCGCTGAAGTTTCTTTTAACAGCCAGTCACTAAACGATTGCAAGGGTTCACTGCCTGCCTTTGCGGTTGGCGTCGAAAAATAGTAAGCGGCATCTTTACTGGAACTGGATTCAAACAGCTTTTCCAGTGCCCCGGAACTGAATTCGCCTTCGAGAAATTCCTCCACGGCGAGGGCAATTGCCTGTCCGTCCAAAGCCAGTTGTAACGCGATGACACTATCCCTTACCGTTGTACTGGTATTTCGATTGACGAATTCAGTACGGTTAACACTAAACCATTGTTGCCACATGCGATGATCAATCTCGTGAACCAGTACATGCTGCTGAAGTGTTTGGGCATTCTGTGGCCGTCCATGTAGATCGAGATATCGAGGGCTGGCGACAGGTACCAGATGAGGCCTGATCAGTTCCACCGAGTCATAGCTTTTCCAGTCACCGTAACCCCATGCGATGACGGCATCCAGCTCATCATTTTCAAAACCGGCCATATCGGGTGTATGCGTTAAACGCAGGGCAATATCCGGATGCGCCAACCAGAAATGACTCAAACGCGGCGACAGCCACCGTGATGCGAATAGTGAGCCCACGCCGATTGTCAACGTCCGCTCCGCACTCTGTGGAATGATCGTTTCAATGGCGCCTGACACGATTGTGAAAGCCTGGTTGCAGGCTTGCTGCAGATGAAACGCAGCCGGCGTTGCTACAATTTTACGATGCTGTCGTTCAAACAGCAGAACGCCCAGTCGTTGCTCCAATGCCTTTACCTGCGCACCAACGGCTGCGGGGGTCACCGCAAGCTCCTCGGCGGCTCGTTTGAAACTTCCGAGGCGAGCTGCAGATTCGAAAGCCCTTAGACTCAGCAAAGGTGGCAGTTTGTTAAACATGTTGGTATAGAATTTCTATCTCAAAGATGAAATTCTTATAGTTTGACAGCTTCAATCTCTACTGACTACCATGCAGCCTAATCTCTTATAGATCGGTCCTATGGCAAATCAAGGCTTACCGCTGGCAGCGGAATATTATACTGACGAAAAATTTTTCCACCTCGATAGGCACAATATTTTCTTTCGCAGCTGGCAATGCGTCTGTCATCAGTCCGAAGTGGCCAATCGCTGGTTTTCAGACGGCAGCCTGCCCGATGTGGAGGTTGAGGCCTTGATGCATATACACAAAACCACAACAGGGGCCGAAGATGAAATCGTTGTCTCGAAAATCCAGACAGGTATGGAAAGCCGGGCCTTCGGACCCGGCCCCTATATTCTCGGTGACGGTATCGGCGCTCTAAGCGAAGTCGGGGTCAAACACTTTCATGAGCTATACCGCACGGCATCCGCAATTTCCCAGGAGGTGGGCATCGATGGCGACTGAATCTTCAACCCAGGAATACACTGCGCGCATAGAACTCGCGGCGCTATACCGGCTCGCGGTAAAGTTCGGCTGGACCGATGTGACCAGCACGCACATTTCCGCGCGCATAGGTGACGACCCCGATCACTACCTGTTGAATTCCTATGATTTCATGTTCGACGAAATCAAGGCATCCAACCTGACGCGAATGAGTTATGACGGAGAACGGTCCGAGTCCGGTCGGACATTGAACCTGGCCGGCCATCTGATTCACTCGGGTATTCTGAAGGCACGCCCGGAAATCAATTTCGTATTTCACAGTCATACTCGCGCGGGCATTGCCGTTTCGGCAATGCCCGATGGCCTGCTACCTTTGTCACAACACGCCGGGTTTGTGCTGGGCACCCTGTCGAGCCACCCCTACCAGGATTCCACCGCGGTTGCCGATGAAGGCGCGCTGCTGGCTGCGGATCTGCAACAAAACTATGCCATGTTGCTGCAAAACCATGGCTTGCTGGTGGTCGGACGCACCGCCGCCGAGGCCTTCGCTTATCATTACTATCTTGAGATGGCCTGCAAGATTCAGGTCGATATTTTGAGCTGCACCGACCATCCAGTCAAAATCACCGACGAGGCGATGCAAGCATTGCATCAATGGGGCTCACCTGAATCCGGCCCGCAGGGAGAAATGCAGTGGCCCGCACTGATGCGCATGCTGGATCGGGAACAACCCGACTATCGGAACTAGTTCGGTGCCCGGGACCGTGTCAGACGCCTCTATTCTGGTACTGGCTCCAGAGCCAGAGAAATTGAGGCCAGCATTTACAGGAAAAATAGATCCAGCAGCGGTCTGCTATCTCTCGGACCTGTCCATGGCGACCAGCACTGCTGCCGATGTAAATCCTGCAATCGTCCTCATGTTTCGCGACACCGGATTCGACGGACCGGAGTTTCGAACACTCACCCACCATGCTTCAGTTAAGTGGGTCCACGTGAGCGGCTCGGGATATGAACACATTCTGCCGCTCGAGCGTGACGACCTGCTGATCACCAACGGCCAGGGACTGCGCAGCCGCAATCTCGCGGAAATGGCCGTCGGCGCCATGATTTCAATCAATTCGGGACTGATTCGATACCATGAGCAGCAACGGAATAAGCGCTGGCAACCCAACCAGTTTGTGCCACTAGAAGGACAAACCTTACTGCTGGTCGGAACCGGATTGATCGGTCGCTGGGTAGCTCGCTACGCCCGCACCCTCGGCATGCGAGTCATCGGCGTCAATCGCAGCGGGACGCCTGCCGAAGCGTTTGACGACGTCAGGCCCATGGCAGAACTGGACGATATACTGCCCCTGGCCGATGTGGTATCACTGCATTTGCGCCTGAATGACGACACCCGCGGTCTGTTTAATCGCGACCGCTTCAAACGCATGCGGACAGGAACACTGTTTATGAACACTGCGCGAGGCGGTCTGGTCGATGAATCAGCACTGATCGATGCGCTTCACAGTGGCCAGTTGCGCGCCGCCTATCTCGATGTATTCGAAACCGAACCCCTGCCAGAGTACAGCCCGCTCTGGTCGCTGGAAAATGTTTTGATCAGCCCACACGCCGCGGACATGATTTCTGACTGGGAATACAAAGCAGCCGAATTTTTCGTCGAAAATTACCAGTGCTGGAAAAGCGGGAAAGATTTAATAAACGTAATTCATATGCCATCGGCCTAGCCAGGGAGAAGTCACATGCCAGAATTGAGCCAGTGCTTGACCCGGTTTTCACCTTCATTGATTGGCGAGATGTCCGATCTTGCCAGGCAAATGATACTGGACGGAAAGCCTGTCTACGATTTGACCTCCGGCGAGCCCGATTTCGATACCGATCCCGCAGCTTGCCTGGCAGGCCATGCGGCGATTGATAACGGGGAAACAAAGTACACCGCAACGGATGGCTCCGCCCCGATGAAAGCCGCAATTCGCAGAAAGTTCCTGCGTGAAGGTCACCCCTCCTATGCAGATGATCAACTGGCCGTCGGTAGTGGTGCCAAACCGTTGCTGGCCAATATTCTAATGACACTGCTGAATCCCGGTGACGAAGTCATCATACCGGGCCCGTGCTGGGCATCTTATCCGGGTATGGTCAAAGCGCTGGGGGCAGACGCGGTGATCGCGATGTGCGACTCGGCCACCCGATATCGGCTTGACGCAATACTGTTGAAAGAATCCATTACCCCGCAAACTCGCGCCATCATTCTGTGCACACCGAGTAATCCGACCGGGACGATATATTGTCGCGAAGAGCTACTGGCTCTGGCCGAAGTTTTACGCGAACACCCACAAATCTGGATTATCGTTGACGAGATCTATTCCGAGATTCTGTACGACGGCTTGTCACACGAATCCCCGGCGGTTGTTGCGCCGGATATGCAGGATCGAATTATCACCATTAACGGCGTCTCCAAAAGCCACGCCATGACTGGCTGGCGGATCGGCTATGCGGCGGGACCGCGACCAATGATGGATGGCCTGCGCCAACTGATGAGCCAGGTTGCCGGATCCCCTTGCTCGATCAGTCAGGCAGCCGCTACCGCTGCCCTTGATGGCCCTCATAAAGCATTACTTGAGCGCCGTGACGCGTACCAGCGACGGCGTGACCGAGTGCTGCACCATCTCGGTCAAATCCACCTGCTGAAAACGACAATACCAGAGGGCGCATTTTATCTGTATATCGATTGCAGTGCTGCCCTGGGGAAACGCACCGCAACCGGCGAACCTATCGAATCCAGTGCTGATCTGGCGATGTATTTTTTAAAAAATCATGGTGTGGGTGTTGTCCCCGCTGAAGCCTTTGAGGCCAGCGGCGCTTTCCGTATTTCGTTTGCCAGTAGCCTCGAACAACTGGAGCAAGCCTGTGCTGGAATTGCCAACGCCTGCGGAGAGTTGTCATGATCTCGAAACAGATTATCTGCGATAAAAACGGTCCGCTCTGGACGTTACGGTTAAATCGCCCGGACAAGGCCAATGCATTAAGTATCGAGATGCTCGAGGCACTCAAGACACGGCTTGTCGAAGCCGCAGAAGATTCGGCATTACGCGCATTGATTATCACCGGAACGGGTGAACGTGTGTTCTGTGCCGGTGTGGATCTTTCCGAACTGATACGGGAACCCGATGACGCGCAGGATTCGCTCTGGAAAGATGTCAGTGGGGCGCTGAATTCATTGCCGATACTAACCATTGCCCTGATCAACGGTGATTGTATCGGTGGCGCAATGACTCTTGCGCTCGGTTGTGATATCAGGGTCAGCGTCCCGCAGGCAAGTTTTTCCTATCCGGTGCTACAAAACGGTATATTGCCGGGAGTCGAAGACGTATCCCGCATGCGTGCATTAATGGGACCGGGGCGTGCTTCTGCGATCTTGCTGGCAGGCCAAAAATCGATGCTGAGCAGGCATTGATGTGGGGTCTGGTGGACTACCTCGCCGAGCAGCAGGAACTGGAAGCACTGGCCCGAACACTCGCACAAACTGCGACTGAATCGGATCGCGATCATCTCGCCGCAATGAAACGACTTTGCCGGGGAGTAAAGTAATGAAAGGCATCCGCTAATTGACATGACCAGCGTACTGTCTGGACCATTTTGCACCTGGTTGTTGAGTACCATGGGGGCAGACGTCATCAAGGTCGAAAACCCGGCCGGTGACATGGCCCGTACCACGCCGCCGTTCGAAGCCGATATCAGCCTCTACTTCGCTTCACTCAATCGCAACAAACGTTCAATCGTACTGGACCTGAAATCTGATGAAGGCAAGCTCGCTTTGCACAAGCTAATTAAAACAGCCGACGTGTTTATTGAAAACATGCGCCCCGGAGTCCGTGATCGACTGGGATGCGGTCAAGCCGAACTCGCACAACTGAATCCGAGATTAATTCAGGCCTCGATCAGCGGCTTCGGTCAATCGGGCAGTTTATCCAGTCGCCCTGCTTACGACATTATAGTGCAGGCGATGAGCGGCATGATGAGCATCAACGGACCTCTTGGTGGCCCCGCTACACGGGTCGGCTTTTCGGTTGGCGATATTGCCGCCGGGCTGTTTGCCGCAGTCGGCATCCTCGAACGATTGTATCGACGGGATGCTTGTGGCGAAAATAACTCCGCTGCTCTCGATGTGTCCATGCTCGCCTGCCAGTGGGCCTGCCTGGAAAACGCCTTTGCGCGTTATCTGAATGCCGGAATTGTGCCCGGGCCTATTGGCTCCGGGCATCCTTCGATGACGCCCTTCGAAGTGTATCCCACGGCGGACCGCGATATTGTCATCGCGCTCGGTAGCGAGAGAGACTGGCACCGCTTTTGCACCGCCCTGGAACTGCAAGAGCTTATCGAAGATCCCAGGTTTAAAACAGACGAGGCCCGTATCGACAATCGCCAAAGCATGAATGCGATCTTGCACAAGGTACTGGTACGAAACAGTTCGGAATACTGGCGCGACAAGCTACTGGTAGCCTCCATTCCCTGCACGGTAATCGAGAATGTGAAAAGTATTGCCGACAGTCAACTATCGGTCGATTACCAGGCATTCTCCACCGTGAAAACGGGATCGGGTCGCGACATGCACTTTGTCAGAAACCCGATTGCCTAGCCTGAGTTTATAGAAACTGCCGCACCTGAACTGGGACTGAACGCGACTATCCTGATCCCGGAACTTCCGGCGCCAGTAGTTGAATCGGTGATAAGCTAACTGATGGCGTGCACAGTAGGCGGCCCCGGATTCTCCGGAGTCGTGGCAGGCGTCGATGTGCTCGCGCCAATACCGGCCCAGTTGATCGGACGTGATGGGATTGCCCATGGTTTCCTCGGTGGAAGTAATGCAAGAAAACCAGTGTCCACGGGAAAATGTTCAGTGGGAAGACGCTGGTTTATTGGCGCTTACGCTTATTCTTATGGCCCGAGAGTTAGTAAAAAACTGGCTCTTCGGAAAAATTAGTGGGTAAAACTGAGTAAAAATATACTGGATTTGAAACGATTGAGATAGTTTTAAGATTTGGGGGTGGTGCATCCTGCCCCCACTCTGAGAAGATGAAAGTGCGAACTCAACATCTGACAGAGGAAAAGGAACAGGATGCAGATCAAGACTATCCTCAATCGGGTACAGAAATTCAAATCATTTGTGTACGGAACCGTCGAACTGGTGGAAGGTACTTCGGTTCCGACACTTGAAGTTGAATTACAACCTCGGTTGAACCGCCGTCCGATTTGCAGTGGTTGCGGGCATAAGCGATCTGGTTACGATCGATCACCGGAGCGGTTGTTCGAGTTTATCCCGATGTGGGGCCATAAGGTATTTTTTCGCTATGCGCCCCGGCGGGTTGATTGCCCTGGCTGTGGTGTTCGGGTAGAGCGAATGCCCTGGGTATCGGGCAAACACAGGCTAACAGAGGCCTATGTCTGGTTTTTATCGGGCTGGGCGAAGCGCTTGAGCTGGAAAGAGGTAGCTGAGGCATTTCGGACCACCTGGGATCATGTGTTCTGCTCGGTCGAGCGCGCCGTGGCCTGGGGACGGGAACATCAGGATCTGACAGGGATTGAAGCCATTGGTATTGATGAAATCCAGTGGCAGCGGGGCCATCAGTACCTGACGCTGGTTTACCAGATCGATACGAACTGCAAGCGGTTACTGTGGATTGGGAAGAAGCGCAAGGTTAAAACCCTGTTGGGGTTTTTCCACTGGTTTGGCCAGGAACGGACAAAGGAACTGCGTTATATCTGTAGCGATATGTGGAGGCCTTATCTGAAAGTGATCAAAAAGAAGGCAGGACAAGCGATTCACATACTGGATCGGTTTCATATCATGACGCACCTAAGCAAGGCGATTGACGAGGTCCGTGCAGGTGAAGCGAAAGAACTGAAAGAGGAAGGCTACGAGCCGGTACTGACCAAGTCACGCTGGTTATTACTGAAGCGTCCCGAAAACCTGACACAACATCAGGAGACCAAATTGTCAGAGTTGCTGCAGTACAATTTAAGATCAATCAGGAGTTATCTTCTGAAAGAAGAATTCCAGTTATTCTGGCAATACGTTTCGCCCTACTGGGCGGGAGAATTTCTGGATAAATGGTGCACGAAAACGATGCGATCGAAAATTGAACCGATGAAGAAAGTAGCGAAAATGCTGAGGCGTCATCGGCCCCTGTTGCTGAACTGGTTTCGAGCCAAAAAACAATTTTCCAGTGGTATTGTGGAGGGGTTTAACACCAAAGCAAAACTGACTACCAGAAAAGCGTATGGTTTTCGGACCTATAAAGCGGCTGAAATCGCCTTATATCATACTCTTGGTGCGTTACCAGTGCCGATAACGACCCACGAATTTTTCTGACGAGGCTTATTTCATTAGGACAGCCAGCCAACACCGATTATTGCCACACGGCAACTGGATTTCGTGTTTACGTCGAACGCTTTGTCCGAGCGTATTTAGGTTACGGCGCTCAATGATCCAGGTGATTGGGGTCGCAGTGACCATTGCATTGTGGAAATTGAAGTTAATTGAACGTCGCATCTATCAATGACCGCGACTCACTAGTGTCCGGTTAAGAATCGAATAAATTCAATTGGTTATGAAACATGCCATCCTCCGGGCTATCAGTGGGCTCTAGAAAGTCCTGATTTAATGGGACTTTCTCGAATAGTGTAAGCGA
>QNFD01000065.1 GCA_003645435.1 Gammaproteobacteria bacterium
CTACCGATCACACGAGTGACTCGGGAGATTGAGTCAGCGTGTTCAGGTGTGACCAGAAAATGGATATGGTTAGTCATCAAGCAGTAGGCGTGAACTGCTACACCATAGCGCTTTGAGCACTCCCGCCATAACTCAAGATAAAACTGGTAATTTTCTGGATCAACAAAGCAGACTTCACGATTATTTCCGCGTTGGACGATATGATACGGGAGTCCGGGTAGGTACATCCTTGCACGCCTGGGCATAGCAACTCCATTGCTAATATAAGACGATCCGATTCTAGCGATGAGTGAGGAACTGGTCAAATAATAATCCCTCCGTCACCTTATACCTTCGTCACCTTATACGATAGTAAAACAGGCGCTAGCCCGGAGTGCGCCGTCATTCAAGCGATAGCTCATCAACCGGGACTGAAGTAGACGTGTAATCTTTCCACCTGGCCTTAACTACATCTCCATCAAAAACCAAATTGAAAAATTCAGATTCGTTTAAAGACTGATTATCGACATCTTCGAAACTGGTATTGACATCCCAGGGAACTGCGATTCCCAGCATGCTAATTGTACTACCCGGCCCTACCCCATTTTCGTCAACCGGGGCCTGTAAACGCACGTCACTATCCGGGTCATCCCTGACCAGCCGGGAAAGGAAATAACTGCCATCTTTCGAATAACCACGTAATTCGACCCAATCTAATGGTGATATATCAAGCAGTGAAAACTGGGGGATTTTAGCGCTACTTTTATCATCCAGCTGGGTTTTCTGGTTTAGCTGAAAAATTCTTCCCAGTACCTCAATCGTGTTGTTAACCGTATCTATGCTATCAACGCTAGCCTCGATACGAATATTATCGATTGGTATAATTTTTATCTTCGATGCAACGAGTATATCCGCGTTATCGACAGCACCTTCAACCTCCACCAGCGCATCCACAATGATGTCATTTATATTGCCGTCTTCGATGACCGCAGCGCTCGCATCGACAGGAAATCCATTGACTTCCATTTCCGAAATCAAAACAAACCGGGTAACCGCACCCTCGAGTTCAACGCTATCCCCATTTTGGATTCCCAGGGCCAACACACTATTGGTAATCTTATCAGCCTCGATCGAGGGCGTGGCGCTAACGAAACTTGAGGCTGAACCTGTGACCCTGACTTCGATTCCATCCTCAACAACGCCGCCATTCAATTGACTGATATCCGCACCCATATAGTCAACTACGAGGTTGCCGATTCTGAACGTTTCTGCCAGTGGGTCGGTGCTGTCGATTATTCCAACCAGCCGATAGTCGGATATGGGGGGCGATTTTAATTCAATATAACGCGCCACTACGGCGCCGGTAGAATTCCGAACTCCACTGATATCAAGCACATTCCCCATAGCCAGGGCTGTCACATCGGCGATGCCATCAAATATTGTGGCTGAGTTCGTTAACACGGTCTGCCCGAGCAAATCAAAACTGCCCGCAAATGTGTCGGGATTAATGACGGGGTTGGTAGTTAAGGGTCCCCGCACGGTTTCAATATAATCAATTCGCCTTGCAATACTATTATCAAAATCTGCCTCGACACGGATGACGAATCCTACCTTTAAACCAGTTTCGTCAGCAACTTGCTGTTCATCGATAAATATCTCGGTTTGACTATCTATTTCGAGCCTGGTGCCATTAACAAATACACTTGCAAATGCCGCAATCGTTCCAAAACTAATGCCAGTGCCACTGATTCCTCCTTCGACAAGCAGTATAATTGCGCCTATTCCACCGCCACAGGCAGTTACCGAAACTAACAGGGCGGCAATGCAATATATCCGCAGGCTTGCATATAGCTTGAAGATTCCGATTCGCATTTTCTAATGTTCCTCGAACTGATAAATCCCGACACCCACTCGAGAAACGGGGCCATCGACCTTTTCAGTCTCCTGATCAGCCAGCCACCGGTTAAGTTGTTCGAGCAAATTTTGTGATAGCTCGGCATTTAGTTCGCGAAATTTCGGCAGTTTTTCGGTAGGGAAATTAATATAGGACACCTTGCGCTGGAAGCGACCATCATCGCCATCATTTTGCATATTGTGATCAATCGTTTCGATCAGGTCAGACACGTCGGTTCCGAGTATTTTTAACTTGTCTACCTCGCCCCCACCGGGTACATATCCTCGGCTGGTTAATCGAAGATCACCGTGACGGGTATATTCAATGGCTTCGACACGAAGCAATTCTTCAGCCAGGGGTTTAGCCGACATATCTCCACTGTATCGCTTCACCAGTTCAGTGAAACTAAAACCTTCACCGTCAAACGGCAGCGCTTCCGGATCTCCCTTTTTGTCGCGAAAATCCCTGTCTCGTAACCAGCCTGAAATAACACGCACCGAACGATTAAACGACCCATCCACCCCGGTGCTTGCAATTTCCGGTAATTCCATAATCCTTTTGGTGATTTTTTTGTTAATACCGGTAAGGACTGAAATTCTAGCAATCGTTTGCTTACGACCTTCCCTGGCAAGCTCTTCTCTGGCTACTTCCACATACAGACGCTTGACCAGTTCACTAAACGAGTTATAGGCAAAACCATAGCGCAAGGCTATACGAATCAATGGCCGCATTAGCCTAATAAGTGAATTTGTAAATATCTGAGACGGTGTCTGCATTAAAGAAACTTTTTCCCTGATTTTGAAAGATTTAAGCCACTATTTAAAAAATAAAACCGCCGATATGCTCCTGGATTAATTCGCACATCCCTGTGCTTGCTTAAATTTAATAACATACTACTAAAATTGATCTTCCAGTTCCATTTCCTGCGGCGCATTCCCGATGTCTACAAAGGGATCCCATTTGACCTCAACATTCGATAATCCGTCGGTCAGGGCGCCAAACAAATCGGCGACCCTTACGGATCGCCGAAAGTTGACAGCTTTCTAATCGTCTTCCTCTTCGATTTCCCATTCGTCGGCGGTGTAGGCCGTAGTAGTGCCGTTACCGGTGGTGATATCGAAACCCATCTCGACTACATCGCGCGGGCCATTCGAAGCGTTGGTATCGGCATCGACCTCGCCCAGGAAGGCGTCGATGTCGGCGTCAGTGGTAGAACCGCCAGGAGCGATCACGACATCCCCGACTTCCAGTTCCGTAGAACTGTTGGCGACTGAAGTAATACCCATCACGGTGAGGCTGTTGATACCGGTATTGGTACCGTCTTCATCGACCTCGGCGCGAATTTCATGCCTGTCGCCGCCACCGCTGAGACCATCTGCCTTGATGCGGTTCGCCATCATCTCGCCCGGGACATTGGTACGAACACCCCTGACTTCGACTTCCTCACCGGCGAGATTATTAATATCGAGCGGACCATTAGAATCCGTATCACCTTCGAACGCGTTCGTACAGTCGAGAACCGTCACGCTGATATTACCCTCGATCAGTGTGAAGGTGCATGGGCCAGTGAGAACGTTTCCGGCAACCGAAGAGATACGCACGCGGTTACCCCGCCCCTTGACCTTGTCAGCACGCAGATAATCCACGGGCGAGCTGTTGACCATGTGACCCTCGGCCTCCACGCGCCCTCCCTGAACCAGGTCGGCGAATTCGGTAAGCCCGTCCATCCATTGGGCAGGTTTCGAGCTTGAATCGATGCAGACACCGTCAACCTTGAAGTCGGTTTCCGCAGGGCATCCGGTGGTATCCAGGTCAACCGCACCTTCGATCTCGACTTCCATGCCTTCAGCCTGGTCGAAGATATCGTCTTCGAGTTCGACCTCGCTAGCTGTGCAGATAATGGCGGGCGCGGTGCCGGTGCATAAGCTGAAGTGAACCTCTACCAGATTGCCTACAGATACTCCGTGCGGTGCGCCTCCAGCCATATTGAAGGTGATATTCTTTACGTCGAAAGACGATGCGGTGTTTACGACTTGCACATCGCCTTTGATCTCGTCGATGATATCGCCGGTACCCCCGTCGTCATCTTCCTTTATGAATGTCGCTTCAATGGTGAAGTCATCGATCCAGATTCCTGAAACCTCGTAGCGATCACCATTATTCAGAGGATCGGGCGCCCCGGGGGCAGTATTATTGGTCTTCGGGGTTTGCACGACCTTGATGCCGTTGATTTTTCCAACATCGGCAGTTCCCTCTATTTCAGCCTCGTACTCGACTTCATCGGCAACACAGGAAACGCCGTCATCGTTTCTCCTGCCTCTAATGCTGACCAATTGACCAACCTCGTAATCGTCAAACGAAGCAGAATCATCATCGTCACTTTTGTAAGTGCCGCCTGGAGCTGCCACGTATCGACAACCGGTTACCCAGATACTGCCCAGTTGGGTTATGACGCCCCGGGTGGCAATCGGTACGGATCCTCCCGATGCTTCGTCGCCGCTGCCGCCGCCACAGGCAGTGAGCAACAAAAATATTGTCATACAAAAAATATTTTTAAATTGATAAGTCATGAGATTTCTCCTGTTTGCGTCTATTAGCAGTTATGTTCAAGATTATTATTTAAGATCAGATTATTATTAATCTGGCAAATCGTTTGATTCAACGAAGTAAATAGATCTCCACCGTCATCGAGCTGACCCTGTAATGTAAAGTCTCGTGCAACCCGGGGTTCTGCATTAACATTTTCCAGTGCTTGTATTTCATATAGCAGTGGTTTAGTGCGGGATCCGTAAAGATCAATCAAAACCCGATATTCAAGATCTATCTCAAGAGTCGCAATAATATTTTGTATATTCACTGCGGCAGTTAATAAACGAATTTTTTGCATATCTTCAAGCATAATTTGTCTCTTAAAATATTTGTTTAAATGGGATTTATTTCCTTATTAATAATAGGAATATATTCCCTTTTTATAAAAAGTCAAACTAATTCGTTATTTATTTAAAAGAAAGATGCTGCCAACATGCCCATACCCGGGTCGAAAGCCTCGTCACCGATCGACCCGCGCGAATACCAGATCCCCGGGTCTCGGTAAGATTTCACCACTGATTAGATAACTGGTATCAATGACAGGCATACGACGAGTGGTATAAGCGGCTTTTGCCTTAAGCAATCGCTTTGTTTCGACCGGTATTACCAATGAACGTGTAGTTCTTTTGGTAAATTGACCCATGCTACCATCGGCAATGTGATGACCTAAGATTTATACATTGAGGTGTTAAAGATGGGTTGAATTGGTGGAAACTGTTGAGATATTTAATGTTCGGTATTACGCATGCTTGTATATATTGATTACAGTTCACTAAATACATTTCGATTGATCTATATCAAAATGTGAGGTTGATCCGGAGGCTAGACTTCATGCACTTTTTTTATTCGTGTACCCTGGAATTCTGGCCATCCCATGCGCGCTCCAGCAATATTAGAAACTCGATGTCTTAGCTGTAACCGTAGCGACCTATTACCGTGCGAGCATCTGGATATTACCCTGGAACCAGGCCAGATATCCCTGGTTGAAGGCATCAATGGCATAAAACGTGAATTGGGCTGCTTCGAAAATCTACGCCCAGGGCGGGCCATGGGTATCCCGATGATGCCCGATCTGGTCGAGGTACTCGTGCAGGGAAGCCTGTGCGCCCACGATGAAAAGGAAGTGGCAAGCCTTTCTGCCGAACAGAAGCCTGGACTGGCGATGGCACGATTGCCAGAAACGAAATTGATCCCGTGGGTACTGGCAGCAGTGGTCCTTGAAAAAGAGGGTATAGTCCTTTCTCTTTTAGTGTCGCCGCTGTATGTTCATGTATTAATTTTTAATACCAGTGTGTTTGACAGTACCGCGATCGGGCTGGGTGTTTTTGCGCACCTTTCTTTTCCTTTCAAACTCGCTAAGGTCCAGGACCACGGCTGCAGTGCTACGAATGTCTACTAGCTAATAACGGGTTATATGTATCAATGGTTTCATAAGTTAGGGTCCCCCCCGCATTTTTATCGTATTGCCGGTAAATGGATTCCGTGGCTGACGGTATTGTTCCTAATGTTGTTGGTGGCCGGGCTTTACGGCGGATTAATAGTCGCACCTGCCGATTATCAACAAGGGGAAAGTTACCGAATTATATTCGTTCATGTGCCTTCGGCCTGGATGTCGTTGTTTGTTTACGTGGTCATGGCTTTTTGTGGGGTCGTGATCATAGTCTGGCATATGAAGCTAGCCGAGGTGGTTTTGATCAGTAGTGCGCCGATAGGCGCCAGCTTTACTTTTTTGGCACTCATCACCGGGTCGTTATGGGGCAAGCCGATGTGGGGTACTTACTGGGTGTGGGATGCGCGCCTCACTTCGGAGTTGATACTGCTGTTTCTTTATCTCGGAATTATTGGTCTTCACAATGCGATCGAAGATAAACGCGTGGCTGCCCGTGCGGTTGCTATACTGGCTATTGTGGGTGTGGTTAACATTCCTATCATTCATTATTCTGTCGAATGGTGGAATTCCCTGCACCAGGGCCCTACCGTGACCAAGCTGGACAAGCCTTCGATCCATTATAGTATGTTGATCCCCTTATTGCTGATGGCGCTGGCGTTTCAGGTCTACTATGTACTGGCCCTGTTTCATAGGTGCCGCGGAGAATTGCTGCAACGCGAGCGGAATAGCAAATGGGTAGAGGAGTTGTAGCTATGCTGGAATTTTTTTATATGGGGGGCTATGCCGCGTTCGTGTGGTCTAGTTATGGTCTCACCGCCATTATTCTATGGCTGAACTGGTATCTTCCGCGAAAACAGCATGAAAAATATTTACGCCAGCTTAGGCGTCGAAACAGGGCAATTCAGCCACGAAACCAGCTCGTGCAGGGAGCTTCACATTGCCCCTTTCATAACAGGCCAGGGCAACACCGTAGAGTATCAACATAGTCTATGAAATCGCCGCTTCGTCAGTTCATGATTATCAGTATTGTCGGTATGACGCTGACCATTTTGTCGTTATTGTATTTCCATATCGGACTAAGTGATCATTATTTTGAAGAGCACCTGGATTCCCACAATCAGAGCCTTGCGATCGCGTTGCGTAATACCCTGTTGCAAAATGACCTGGAAGAAGCCCTGATAGATGGCAGTGAGAATATGTCCGCTTCGATGATCACCAAATTCGCATCAGTTCTGGAGGATGGGTTGCGCTGGCTTCCTGTTGTTAAAGTGAAGATTTACAGTCGCGACTCTATTGTTCTATTTTCCAGTAAAAGTAGCGAAATAGGTGATAATGCGCAACAAAACAATGCGGTCCAGCAAGCGCTAACCGGTATAGCAGTCTCTGGCCGGGTCCATCCAAATGATCGAAATGAATTCGACAATGTTATCGAATTCGAGGATTTGCATCAACATTATATACCCATTGAGTCCTCGAAATCGGGCAAAATTATCGGCGTTTTTGAAACCTATATGAAGATGTCGAATGTCGCGAGCGATATTCAAGCGAAACAATCGACCATATTCTGGTTGATAGCCGTATTACTTGCCATTTTTTACCTGGCCCTGGCGATTACATTTTTGCGAACCCACAGGTTGTTGCAAGTCGAGACACAGCGGCGACAGGCGCACCTAAGAGAGCTTAAGGCCATGCATGCTAATCTAGAGCAGCGAGTAGTGGAACGCACCGCCGAACTGGATCAGGCAAAGACCTTTCTGCAATCGGTAATTGATGGCATTGCAATGCCTGTGCTAGTCATCAGACCCGATTTCTCTATTGCGCTGATGAACGAGAAAGCAAAGAGCCTGATTCCGCCTGATCAGGACGAAGCGGAATACGAGTATTGTTACCAGGTTTCCCACAGGAAGAGTTCTTTCTGCCTCCAACCCGAACAACCCTGTCCACTTAAAAGGGTCATGGAACATGGTGGTCCGGAAATGGTCAGGCACACCCATTACGACGCCGATAACAATCCGATGATTGTCGATCTGCTCATCACCCCGCTATATTCAGTGAAGGGAGAATTTTTAGGGGTAGTTGAAGTCCAGCACGACGTTACCCAAATGGTTCAGATGCAGGCTGGCCTGGAAGAGAGCAGGTCGCGATTATTAGCGACGATGGATAGCGTTCCCGACGCCATTTTTAACTGTAATTCAGAATGGGTTATTCGAAGCTGCAATCAGTCGGCACAGGGTATGTTCAATGGAAAAGAGTCAGAACTAGTGGATATAGATTTCACTAATTTTTTCACTGAAGATGACATGGTTAATGCCTTGAGTTCGGAAACTCCGGTGCGCCAGCAGACTATTTTGAAACCTGTACATGGTAAGGAATTTCCGGCAGAACTCTGGATCGGCTTACTTGAAGACCCCCACGGAAAAACCAGTTATATCGTCGTTGTTCACGATATCACTAGCCGCATAAAGACTCAACTGGAGCTCGAGACGACACGACAAAAATATTTCCACCAGGATAAAATGGCTGCTATCGGCCAACTGGCTGCTGGTATCCTGCATGAGGTCGGTAATCCCATAGCCGCAATTGCAGCTGCAGCTGCCGACGCTAAGCAGGCCTACGATAGCGAAATGGAGGAAGAATATGTCAGGAAAAATATCGAATTGATTAATGAGCAGATCATCAGGCTTGGAAAAATAACACGCGAAATAGCTGATTTTGCATCCCCGAAGCCGCGTGAGCGAGATTTACTTGATCTTAATGGATTGCTACGGAGTGTGACAGGGCTGCTCACTTATGATCCAAGGTTCAGTTCTATTGGAGTCGAGCTGCAACTGGATAAGAATCTACCAGCGATTGTTGGAGTAGCTGATCAACTTACCCAGGTTTTCATGAATCTTTTGATCAATGCGATGGATGCATGTTCGTCGTTGGGCCGGGGGAAAAACAATATTGTTTTAAAGACCGAGTTCGATGGAGACAGGGTACATATTTCTGTCAAGGATTTTGGCTGCGGCATGTCGAATGAAACTCTTGAGCATGCAAGGGAAGCGTTTTTTACGACAAAATCGGTGGGCCAGGGCACCGGATTAGGTTTGCCGCTTTGTGACACCATCATTAGTGAACACGAGGGAGAATTTATTATTGAAAGCGAGGAAGGAAAGGGTACGCTGGTACACGTATACCTGCCAGTTGACCTGGCAGCTGAAGAAACCGATAAAATCGAGGCAGATAACGATTTGGAAGAAAATTAGGTATGAAAAGCTGGCTCGTATATTGCGGGAAAAACATTTAATCGAGATCGAGGTAATTTATGCCATGACCCCCGGATTCTATCTGCTATGCAAAGAAATTTAATTCAGAAATACAATATACCCGGGCCGCGTTATACAAGCTATCCGACGGTTCCTTACTGGGATGACGATTCAACTTCTACAGGTATATGGAAGATACGGTTGAGCGGGTATTTTCAGAGAGTAATACCGATGAAGGTATTAGTTTATATATCCACCTGCCGTATTGCGAAAGTCTCTGCACATTTTGTGGTTGCCATAAACGTATAACAAAAAGGCATAGCGTCGAAACCCCATACATCGATGCCGTCTTGCGTGAATGGAAAACTTACCGCGAGTTGCTCACCACAACGCCCAGAATAAAAGAACTACACCTTGGCGGGGGCACGCCGACATTCTTTAGCCCGGACAATCTGAAAATGCTGATCGATGGAATTATGGAGCATGCGGAGATTGCAGAAGGATATGAATTTGGCTTTGAAGCACACCCTAACAGTAGTACCAGGGAACACATTAAAACGTTTTTCGATTTAGGGTTTCGACGCTGCAGTTTCGGGGTTCAGGACTACGATCCCCTGGTACAAAAAACAATTAATCGGATTCAGCCTTTCGAACGAGTCAGGCAGGTGACCGAATGGGCCAGGGAAACGGGTTTTACTTCGATCAGCCATGACCTGGTGTTTGGGTTACCGCATCAAACCTTAGAGAATGTGGTTGATACGATCAACAAGACGAATCAACTTGCTCCGGACAGGCTGGCATTTTACAGCTATGCGCACGTCCCCTGGGTAAAAGGAACGGGGCAACGAGGTTTCAGCGAAGCGGATCTCCCTGAAAATGAAGTTAAAAGAGCGCTGTACGAAACCGGTAAGAAACTGTTTTCGCAACTGGGTTATGAAGAAATTGGTATGGACCATTTCGCGCTGAAGTCTGATTCCTTATTTCAATCATTAGTAAACGGGAAGTTACACCGTAACTTTATGGGATATACGGCAAGTAAAACACGGTTAATGATTGGCCTGGGTATGTCGGCTATTGGAGATTCCTGGTACGCATTTGCGCAAAATGAAAAAGCGGTTCCTGAGTACGAAGCACGCGCCAACCGGGGCGAGTTGCCGGTTTTTCGAGGTCATTTATTAACCGATGAAGACCGCGTCATAAGGCAGCATATTCTTAATATCATGTGCCATTTTGAGACCACATGGGATAAGCAGGACAG
>QNFD01000066.1 GCA_003645435.1 Gammaproteobacteria bacterium
CCTGCTGCTGACAGGTTGTGCTACCTCTGGCGTTGAAGGTTCGATTCACTACGGTGTATACGCCGGCTACGGTTATCCGCACTACGGGTACGGCTATGGTGGTTGTTGTTACGGTAACCCGGAACGTCCCGATAAGCCAGATCGTCCTGACAGACCGGAGCGTCCCGAAAAGCCGGATAGACCAACCACTAAACCTGCGACCAGACCCTCGGCTGGTATGGGTCAACCATCCAGGTCACAAATGAGTCGTCCCAACAGGGCGTCGAGAGGTGGCGGTCGTCGCTAGCTTTGGGCTGGCCCGGGTAAAGTATGCAAAAGTCATGTTAACGAGATAAAATGGGCGGAACAAGTTTATTGAGAATCGTCATGAAGCAATCCAGTTTTTCAGACCTTAGAATGACGCTCGCAATAGTACTCATGCAGTCACTATGACTTCCAATGTATACTGCACCTTAAAATTAGCAGTACAGATGGCCTAATTAACCTCACATGAAATGGAATTATGTTATTAACTAACCGCCGCTTCGCATTTGTCATTGTGCTGGGTATGTTAACAAGTGCCTGTACCAGCGTTGGTCCTGACTTCGAATCACCGGAAGTGGATGTTTCGGATCAGTGGCTGGAAGAAGATGCCAATATTGATAGTCAGGCAGAAGACATACAGGCAAAGTGGTGGACAGTATTCAATGACCCAATATTGAATGAACTAGTAGACACCGCTTATCGACAAAACCTGGATCTTCATATTGCCGCTACCAGGATCATTGAAGCCCGGGCTCAACTGGGTATTGCCGTGGGTAGTCTCTATCCACAAAACCAGCGTCTTATCGGCGGTGTTACGAGTAACAGACTGAGCAAAAATGCACTTAATGGCTTACCCGTTACAAATACCTCTTTTACGTCCTCGGGCCTTGGTTTTGACGCCGCGTGGGAACTGGATATCTGGGGTCGTTTAGCGCGTGGAGTAGAATCGGCTGATAATACATTACTGGCCTCCGTTGCTAATTATGATGATGTTCTGGTGTCGCTGACTGCCGAAGTGGCGGCGGCATATGTGCAGATCCGGACATTTGAAGAACGTATAGACCTGTCGATACAGAATGAGGCTATTCAAAAAAGAAGTCTGACGATTACCGAGGTACGTTTTAATAATGGCGCCACCACGGAGTTAGATGTCACACAGGCAAGGGCCTTACTCCATTCCACGCGTGCATTGACGCATTCACTGCGAACCGGTTTAAGGCAATCAAAAAATGCGCTGAGTAACTTACTGGGTCTGCGCCCGGGGGATCTCGCCAACATGATAACGGAAACTGGTGTTATTCCCGAGGCACCGAATGAAGTTGCTATTGGAATACCCATAGAAATGATTCGTCGGCGCCCCGATATTCGCCAGGCCGAGATGCAGGCGGCGGCGCAAAGTGCGCTGATTGGTGTGGCGCAAGGTGAACTTTATCCAAAATTTGGCTTACTGGGATCGTTTGGTCTGGCGTCAAACTCCAACGGTAACAACAATTCTGGTGATTTATTTTCTTCAGATAGTATTGTCGCCACGGCAGGCCCCGTATTTAGTTGGTCGATACTCAACTATGGCCGTATAAAAAACGATGTCAGGGTGCAGGACGCGCGCTACCAGCAAACTATTATTCGTTACCAGAATAGTGTGTTGTTAGCGGCACAGGAAGTAGAAGACGCGATGGTTGCTTTCCTCAACGCCCAGCAACAATCGAGCGAACTCGCAGTGAGTGTGAAATCTTCCAGCCGTTCAGTCGATTTATCTTTAATTCAATATCGTGATGGTGTGACTGATTACACCCGCGTTCTCAATTCGCAGGAATTCCTGGTGCGGCAACAGGACAATTACACGGCAGTTCGGGGTGATATCGCGCTTAGTTTGATTTCCATGTACAAGGCATTAGGCGGTGGCTGGGAGATTCGCGAAGGTCAAAACTTTATACCGCTAGATATGCGTGAGCAAATGGAACAGCGTACAGACTGGGGCGGATTATTGAATGAATCAGCAGAGGAAATTCAGGAAGCCGGGGAGCGAACGGATACCTGGCGGAAACCGGATTGGTAGAAATATTAAATCTGACTATTGCCTACGGGTAAATCCTGACAGAGAACAACCCTTATCGCAGCACTGCAAACCGTAACCCGTTTGCCCTGAACTTGTCGAAGGGTAACTGAGGTTGTCGTAAATTACATAGAAACAAGATTGATTTAGGAAATGAAAAATGAGTAAACCACGAATGAGTCGCTATAGAGTATTGCCGGTGTTACTGATGGCTCTGGGTTTGTACTCCTGTACTGAAGAGCCGGTCCAGGAAAAAGAGCAGATTCGTCCGGTCCGTGCAATACAGGTTTCTGTTCAGGCACAGGGGAGTGGGCGCTCTTTTCCGGGTACCGCGAAGGCAACACAGGAAGTTGACCTGTCGTTCCGGGTCGGTGGGCCGTTGATCACATTTCCTGTCAATATTGGTGACAGGGTGAAAACAGGCGATGTGTTGGCGAGTATTGACCCGCGAGACTACGAAGTTGAGTTGGATAATGCCCAGGGTCAGTTGAACAGAGCCGAAGCCAACGCCAAACGTGCCCAGGCAGATTATGATCGAGAGTTGAATATTCTTGCACAGGATGCCGGTGCAACCAGCCAGGCGGCGGTAGATCGAAAAGAAGCTAATCGTGATCAGGCCAGGGCCGAAATCAGGTCACTTAAAGCATCGGTTTCCGCAGCAAAGGATAAACTAAGATATACCAAGCTGAAGGCGCCTTATGATGGTGTGGTGGTCAATACTTTTGTTGAAAATTTTGAAACAGTATTGCCAAGGAAAAAAATTGTCCGAGTACTCGATGATTCGTGGATTGAAATGATCGTCAATATTCCGGAAAATTTAATTTCATTAGTACCTGATGTAAAAGACATCCGGGTTCGCTTTGATTCGTATCCGGATCATAGTCTCGAGGCGACGGTAAAAGAAATTGGCAAAGAAGCCTCAAAAACAACCCGTACTTATCCTGTTACTTTAATCATGGAGCAACCCGAGGATATTAAAATATTACCGGGCATGGCAGGTACCGCAACCGGGACACTGCCCGTATCTGGTACAGATGATCAATCAGAAAAACCGGTTGTGCCGATTGGAGCGGTATTCACCCCCGATACGCAGAAACAGGATCATGTCTGGGTCATCGACGAAAAATCGGGTGGTGTGGAATTGCGTGTAGTGAAAACGGGTAACCTGACCCCCTCGGGCATCCAGGTTATCGATGGCCTGGAAATTGGTGAGTGGATTGCTATTGCCGGTGTTCATACATTGCGTGAAGGTCAGAAAGTTCGCATTGATAGCACTATCATAAAGGAGTAGGCCGGTGAACCTTGCAAAGGCAGCGCTGGAATACAGGGCGATTAGCTATTTTCTAACCTTCCTGTTACTGGTTGTCGGGGTTTTTTCCTACTTCAATCTTGGCCAGCTTGAAGATCCTGAGTTCAGTGTTAAAACCGCCGCCATTACGGTCAACTACCCCGGCGCCAGCGCCGAACAGGTCGAACTCGAAGTTATCGACCTGATTGAAACAAAAATTCAGGAAATGGTGGAATTAAAGCATATCTATTCCATGGCCCGGCCCGGCCAGGCCATTATTAAAGTCGATCTCAAGAACCATTACTGGTCGGACGATCTCCCCCAGATCTGGGATATCTTACGAAAAAAGATAACCGACATCGAACACCTGTTACCTCCTGGTGCCGGCAAACCCATTGTCGGCGATGACTTTGGTTTTGTTTTCGGCTTTTTACTCGGTGTTACCGCCGACGGCTATAGCTATGCGCAGTTGCACGACTATGTTAAGACCCTGCGTAAAGAACTGAAGATCACGCCCAATGTTGCACGTATAGATACCTGGGGAGTACAGCAACGGCAAATCTATGTCGATGTATCCCAATCCCAGATATCCCAGCTTGGCTTAACCGCCGAAGATGTACAGGCAACATTGCAACAGCAGAATATGATCGTCGATGCCGGTTCCGTTGACTACCAGGGCCACCGCATCCGGGTTGCCCCCACCGGAGAGTTTAGTTCTTCGGTACAAATCGGCGACCTTGCGATTACCGGCGTAGAGGGACGAGAGCGGTTGCAGGGCGTACGTGGTGATGAATTGATCCGGGTTCGCGATATCGGTACCGTACGCGAGGGCTACATCGAGCCGCCATTACAAATAATGCGTATCAATGGGTTACCAGCCATTGCCCTGTCCATCGCCCCTTCTGCGGGTACGAATGTAGTTAATGTTGGTCTGGAAATTGATAAACGTATAGAGGCTTTACAATCAAACTTACCCGTGGGAATCGAATTACATCGAATCTCCTGGCAATCGGACCTCGTAGAAGAATCGGTTAGCGGCTTCATGAAAAGCCTGATACAGGCCATTGTCATCGTACTGGTGATCCTGGCACTCAGCATGGGAATTCGCGTGGCTATCATTATCGGTTTAACCGGGCTGGTATTCGCGATCCTCGGCAGCTTTATCATTATGGCGATATGGGGGATCGATCTGCAACGGGTTTCTCTTGGCGCTTTGATTATTGCGATGGGTATGATGGTTGATAACGCCATCGTTGTGGTCGATGGATTTGTCGTGCGATTAAAAAAGGGTATGGATCGGAAAGCCGCCGCGATTGAAGCCGCCAGCCAACCGGGTATACCGTTACTGGGAGCGACCCTGGTCGCCTGTATGGCGTTCTACCCAATCTTTGTTTCAACCTATGACACCGGTGAGTATGCGGGCAGCCTTTTCCAGGTGGTTGCAATTGCCCTGCTTACCAGTTGGGTACTCTCACAAACCGTAACGCCATTAATTTGCGTGGATTTTTTACCCGATCCGAAACAGGATGGCAAAGACCCCTACGACACACGTTTTTACCAGTATTTTAGAAATTTACTGGGTTCATTGATGAAGTATAGAAATATATTTATCGTCGTCATGGTGGTCGCACTGGGGGCATCAATTTACGGTTTCAAAGATGTCAAACAACTGTTTTTCCCTGATTCTTCACGCACCCAGATCATGATTGATTACTGGGCAATAGAAGGCACACGAATTCAGCAAACCTCGGCCAATGTAAAGCTTATCGAAGAAGAGTTAGGCCAGTACGACGAGGTCGTCATGGTGAGCACCTTTATCGGTGCCGGGCCGCCGCGCTTCTATTTACCGGTTAATCCGGAAAGCGGTTATAGCTCGTATGCCCAGGTAATCGTCAATGTCGACAGCCTGCCGAATGTGGATGTAGTCATTGATAAAATAGAAAAATGGTTGAGTCAACATAACCCGGGGCATATTACCCGGGTTCGAAAATATGCAGTCGGCGCATTCGATGACTGGAAGTTCGAGGCACGCTTCAGCGGTCCCGCCAATGCCGACCCCGGGGTATTGAGAGAACTGGCAAAACAGGGCATTGCTATTCTCGAAGCTAGCCCCTATGCCAAAGAAGCTCGCACCAACTGGCGTCAACGCAGTCGGGAACTGGTAGTCGAGTACAACCAGGAGCGTGCCCGCTGGACAGGCATCAGCCGTGAAAATGTTGCGCGCGCAACCAAACGGACCTTCGATGGCAATAGCATCGGCCTTTATCGTGAAGGGGATGAATTAATCCCCATCGTCATACGCTCGGTGGAAGATGAGCGGCAAAGCGCCGCCAGCGATCTTTCCGTGGTCCAGGTTATCCCGGATTATTCAACCGAGTCGCTGCCGCTGTCCCAGGTCATCGATGGCACCTTGTTAAAGTGGAATGACAACATTATCTGGCGCTGGGACCGTCGCCGGGCGATTACTGTGCAGGCATCGCCGAAGAATGCCACCGCACCCACTTTAATGGCCGATGTTAGAGAGAAACTTGAAGCCATTCCCTTACCCCCGGGTTATACCCTGGAGTGGGACGGCGAATATAATAGCGCCAAAGAATCTAGCGATGCATTGCTCCCTGGATTAGGCCCCGCCGTCATAGTCATGCTGATTATTATCGTGGCGTTATCTAATGCCTACCGGCCGCCGTTGATTATGATCCTGGTAATACCGTTTATTATGATCGGCATAACTCCCGGTTTACTGATAACAGGTGCGTCATTTGGTTTCATTGCGTTACTGGGGATAATGAGTCTGTCGGGCATGATGATTAAAAATTCGGTCGTATTACTGGATCAAATCAAGCTCAATATCGCTGAGGGTATGTCCGCGTATAAAGCCACTATCGAAGCTGCCGTGCAGCGTCTCAATCCTGTTGTCAACGCGGCTGCAACCACTGTATTCGGCATGATACCGTTGCTGGGCGATGTTTTCTGGGTGGCGATGGCGGTGACGATTATGTTTGGCCTGGCGTTTGGTACGCTGTTGACGATGTTATTGGTACCTGTTTTCTATGCCACGTTTTACCGCTTACGTGCGCCGACAGAGACCTGATAAACATAAGGCAGCCTCGCCTCAATTATTCATGAACCTGTTTTTGTTTTGTTCCAGGTGAAAACTATGTTCATGTGATTTTTATCTCGCCGAAAACGCAACGGACCCCACTCCACTACAAAATCTTTTATGAATAACCCCGTGGCCATTACCAGCATCACCAGCAGTCCCCAGCTCCATCCATTCATGGTCACTAAACGATCGACGCCGGAGCCCAGAATGATTATCCCTGCAACTATACCGGTGGCACCAAGCGTGGACTCAACGCACATACATCGTGCCTTCGTAAGGGGCCCCGGTTCCAGGTTGTGTTTCTGCCTGGCCAGTAGCCAGAAATCTCGAACCAGGCTTTGCAGCAACAGCAGGGCTGACGTCCATAGCAACAACTTTCCTATACCAATTCTGGCGGGTAACAATGGCGCCAGCAGCCAAGTACCAATCCCCAGAACCGGAATCAACGCAAGCTCAATCTTCTCGATTTTGGTCATGGGTTTTTGATAATTTAACGCCGCAATAACAGGCGAGTATTTGAGAGTCCAGGGCTTAATTTTTGCCGACGATTTTTAAATTCCTTGTTATAGATTATCATCGGGCAGACTGGCAATCTGGATATATATTACATTTGGCTTACTCGCAAATGATTCAGCTATTACCAGCCGGGCAATTTTTTCTAACCTGGATACTTTCTCATCGCGTACATCATTCGCATTCAATACCAGCGTCACCTGGGTAAGAACTCCGTTGTTAATGTTGAATCCAACCTGTGATTCCCATCCGTATTTTTCCATAACCAGGTCATGAACAGCCTCCTGTTTCTCAAACATTCCTTTCATATCAGTGATCGCGTCGCACCCGGCCAACAGCAGCAAACAGGCTACCGATAAAATATAAGTTTTCATGATTTTCCTGAATTTCGTAACATATTGAATAGTATAGACTTATATTTTGATAATTATTTCTGGTCCTATCAGTGTGGTGGGGGCAGGTGACTGCCTTGACTTGGATCTCGACGATAATAATCTCATCCCTGCTTTTTTAAACCTCGATGATGAAGCCGGTGAACTCGATGAGTGGCTGGCAGATTTTTCAGAGATGCACGCACCCTGGGCCCTGGGTCAACTGGTGTCTACGCGGATGCGTGAATTTGAGGTCAATTGTAACTGGAAGGGCTTCATCGAGGTATTCAACGAGTACTATATATAGCCAGGCCGATGCCTGTCACGATAAGGACAATGCTGATAATTTTAGTTTGTGAATTCTTTATTTTATATCCCATTGCCTTACGGGTTTTCCAGCCAGTCTTGTAATTACCTGGTCAGATTATTCTAGTTCAATCTGAACTGATATTTACATTGGTACGGATCGGCCTGGGTTAAGCCCCGGTTCTGTTGTCGAATCATCGAAGATGCGTGTATGCTGCGCACTGATTTTCCTTTATTCAAAGCATGTCTCATCTGTTTTTCAAGAACTGGTCAAATTTCACCAAAGCGGTATTTCTAATTTTATTAGCAATATTTCTATTCGATGTGCAGGGCGCGATCATCAAGCACATGGGCGATCGTTACCCGGTACCGCAGCTTGCTTCTTTTCGAAATTTGTTTGGCCTGATTCCGGGTTTCATAATACTGATGTTATCCAGGAAATGGCACGCGAATGGCAGGATTATTCTGATTAGCCAATGGCGATTCGGGCTTTTACGCGGGCTATTTATTGCGGGTGCTCAGTATTGTTTTTATTTATCAATAACAAAAATGGAACTCGCCACTGCGACTACGCTCACCTATATTGGCCCGGTATTTATCACCGTGCTGTCAATTCCGATACTGAAACATACCGTGGGTTTATGGCGATGGTTAGCGGTTGGCACTGGATTTGTTGGCGTATTGTTAATTATGCAACCAGGTGCCGAAGTTTTTTCACCATACGCATTACTGCCTGTTGCTGCTGCATTTGGATACGCATTAGCCATCGTTAGCACTCAGTTGTTTGGTGACGATGTACCCACGCCGTTGATCAATATGTACTCCGCGGTGGGCGCACTGGCAGGCTCTTCAACGATGCTGTTTGCCACCACTGGTTACATCCCCATAGAGTTAGCTATCGACTGGTTCTGGTTAGTGGCGATGGGATCGGTCGGCGGCTGCGCTGTACTGCTGATGATTAGTGCTTATCGGTTGACCCGGCCCGGCAGTCTGTCCCCGTTTGAATATTTCGGTATCCCGTTTTCGTTTATCCTGGGCTGGGTGTTTTTTGGCGAAGCGCCGTTTGACCGCTTACTTCCAGGCGTTATTTTTATTGTCGCCGGTGGCCTGTTGATAGCCTGGCGTGAACACAAGAAGCGGCCCACTCCGGCTCGGGTTAGCGTCAAATAGTTAATCGAGTATTTTGTCTTCCCGGGCTGAATCCTTCCTCCTCACCCCTGTTATTGATGTCTTCGATGACGAACCGTTGTTGCCGGACTCACTACTGTGGTCCGCCCCGAATTTTGTCATTACGCCGCATGTATTGTCCGATGATGGTGACAACTATGTACCAATTACACTGGATTTATTTTTCGCCAACATGCAACGTTATATTGCCGGTGAAACCCTGATGAATATTGTTCGCCCTGAACTCGGTTACTAAACCGGTGTGCGCGGTGTCTGTTCGCGTTTCGGTTTATTAATCAATTCAAATATCGAGCGCAATGCGACTGCGACAATAATCAGGCTACCGCCAAATATCGTCCAGGTCGTCGGCGTCTCGCCAATAAACCACCATACCCATATTGGCCCAAGCGCAAATTCCAGCAACATGATCAAGGTGACTTCCGCGGTGGCCAGATGTCTCGATGCGATAATGAACATCCAGTTGACAAACCCCGACAGGAAACCGCCCCAGAACAGGCACAACAAAATGTCGTTTAACGGAATCGCTATATCACCTTTTGTTGCCAGCAGTGAGATCACGATAATGATCGCCGATGACAGCAGTATCACGGGTATCATTTCGACCTGGCGTTTATAGCGCACGATGATCGCATAAGAGGCAAAACTCACGGCAGTGATGAGGGCCATCAGGTTGCCAAAGCCGGAACCCACGCTAACGCCCTTTGCAACCATGATGCCCAGGCCCATTGCAGCGGCTATCATCGTAATCAGGGTGGTCCTACGTAGTCGCTCACCGAGAATCAAGCGCGCAAATAGTGCCGCAAAAAATGGAATGGAACCGAGGATGAACAGGGCGTTAGCGACAGTGGTATGGGTGAGCGCCTGAACGAAAGCGATACCGGCGATAGATAGAAGCACGCCGCCGAGAATACCCAGTCGTCCAATGCCGGTGAGCGTGTCGAACAGGTTACCCCGATGACGGGCGACGATGATAATACCGGTGGCAATCAGCATACCAAGAGATCGGTAAACATTGATTTGCCAGGAATCGGCAACCTCGATATTGCGTTGTACCAGGCCACCGAAACTGATCGCCACCGAGCCGGCTACCATTAACATCATGGCGTAACCATGACGTGAATCTATAACGTGAGGAGGTGAAGCGCTAATAGCCATCGGCGCAGTTTGCCTTCGACTTTGGCAGGAAGCAATATCTTAATCTGTTCCAGATTCCCCTCACCATCTGGAGTGGTCAAAGCTTGTAGGATGGGCGCAACCCATCGAACCAGAGCACACGAACATTATAACAATTACAAACCCAGGGTGATGGGTTGCACCCATCCTACAAAGCCGAGGCATTAAAGTGGCTGGGTACATCCGCTTGCCTGGATTCCAGGTAGGCGCGGCACAGCCGCTCTATACCGATAGCGAGTTGATCCTGGTCCGAGCAGGAAAAGTTTAATCGCATACAGTTGCTGGATTTACTGTCGGTATAAAACGATTGCCCGGGAACAAAGACGACA
>QNFD01000067.1 GCA_003645435.1 Gammaproteobacteria bacterium
AAAGGTATAAGGATTTTATCTTCATCAATCGATCGGAAACTACGATACCGGAAGCATAAACACTCTTATAATGAAAATACAGGCTAATGCGAAACAGTTTACTTAATTATTTGCCTCCACATTACCCGCTGTTTTATGCCACTAACGCTTTTTTCCGGTAGCCATCATCGCCCGTAGCCCCTGGTTCCGGCAGATAGCCCAGGTTAGACGCCAGGTTTTTCTCGGCGGCGGCGATATCGAGACCTGCTCGGCTTGCATAATCTGCCAGCTGGTCAGGCGCGATCTTACCGACACCGAAATACTGTGCCTGCGGGTGCGAGAAATACCAGCCGCTCACCGATGCGGCAGGCCACATCGCGAGTGACTCGGTGAGGCTGATGCCGGTGGTCTTTTCGACTTCAAGGAGATCCCAGATTGCCTGCTTTTGACGGTGGTCCGGGTTCGCCGGATAACCTGGCGCCGGCCGGATACCGCGGTATTGCTCTTTGACCAGGGCTGACTTATCCAGGGTTTCGTCACTGGCATAACCCCAGGCTACCTTACGTACATGTTTGTGCAGGTATTCGGCAAAAGCCTCTGCGAGCCTATCCGCAAGCGCCTTGGCCATCATCGCGCGGTAAATGTCCTGCTCCCGCTCGTATTCCTGCACCAGTTTGTCGAGACCAATCCCCGCGGTTACTGCAAACGCGCCAATCGTGTCGGCGGCCCCGCTTTCATGCGGTGCGATAAAATCTGCCAATGACAGGTTCGGACGTTCACTGGGATGGACGGTTTGCTGACGCAGCCCGGTCACGCGTGTCAGTACCTGGGTACGCTGATCGTCACCGTAGATTTCGATATCATCGCGGTCGACGCTATTTGCGGGCAACAATCCGAATACCGCGTTAGCGCTGATATCTCCCGATTCGATAAATTCGGCCAGCATCTCCTGCGCATCGTCGTAAAGCTGTCGCGCCTGTTCGCCGTATTGCTCGTGTTCGAGCACGCGTGGAAATTTCGCGCGTAACTCCCAGGTGGAAAAGAACGGGGTCCAGTCGATATACTCGACCAGGGTTTCAAGTGGAAAGTTGATCAGGCTCTGCACACCCGGCTGTTTTGGCTGGGGCGGCGTATAGATTTTCCAGTCGGTTTCGAGCCGGTTTGCACGGGCCGTCTCAAGATTTAGAAATTCGCGTTTTTCAAGTTTGGCCTGGAAACGTTCACGATAGTGATCGTATTCCTGTTCGAGCGACGACAGGAACGCGGCCCGCCGATTTTCACTCAATAACTGGCTAGCCACCGAAACGCATCGTGACGCATCGGGGACGTATACCACCGGGTGGTTGTAATACGGATCGATCTTCACCGCGGTATGCATCTTCGAGGTAGTGGCGCCGCCGATGAGCAGGGGTATTTCGAAACCCTGGCGCTGCATTTCTTTCGAAACATGGCTCATTTCTTCGAGTGAGGGCGTGATCAATCCAGATATTCCGATCATGTCGGCGTCGTGCTCACGCGCGGCTTCGAATATCTTTTCCGCCGGCACCATGACGCCAAGGTCGATGATTTCGTATCCATTGCATTGCAGCACTACGCCGACGATGTTCTTACCGATATCGTGCACATCGCCCTTGGCGGTGGCCAACACGATCTTTCCCGCCGATCGAGTCGAGCCTGATTTCTGTTCTTCTATAAATGGTTCAAGCCAGGCTACCGCCTTCTTCATCACGCGCGCCGACTTGACGACCTGGGGTAGAAACATCTGACCGGCTGCGAACATGTCGCCGACCACGTTCATGCCATCCATTAGCGGGCCCTCTATTACTTCCATCGGCGTCTCTGCCGCCTCCAGCGCCTCGGCGGTATCGGCCACAATATAGTCGGTGATACCGTTTACGAGGGCATGCTGCAGGCGCTGTTCGACTGGCCAGCCAAGCCATTCCTGGGCGCTTTTGGCACTCGTCTTTCGCTCACCCCGGTAGTCGTCGGCAATGGTCAGCAATCTTTCCGTGGCGCCTTCGTCACGATTCAATACCACGTCTTCAACCGCGTTGCGCAGGGTATCGGGTATATCTGCATAAACCGCTAGCTGTCCGGCGTTTACTATACCCATGTCCATGCCTGCCCTGATTGCATGGTAGAGAAATACCGCGTGAATCGCCTCGCGTACCGCGTTGTTACCGCGAAATGAAAAAGAAACGTTCGACAGCCCACCCGATACCAGCGCACCCGGCAGGTTTTGCTTGATCGCGCGCGTTGCCTCGATGAAAGCGAGGCCGAAGTGGTTGTGTTCCGGCATGCCGGTGGCGATCGCAAATATATTCGGATCGAAGATGATGTCTTCGGCTTCGAAGCCGAGTTGATCGACCAGGATTCGGTAAGCCCGCGTACAAATCTCGATGCGTTGCTCGACGCTGTCGGCCTGGCCCTGTTCGTCGAAGGCCATGACTACCACCGCGGCGCCGTAACGCAGGCAAAGCCGCGCCTGGCGAATAAACTCGTCTTCACCGGCCTTCAGGCTGATCGAATTAACCACGGATTTCCCCTGTACACACTTGAGCCCGGTTTCGATCACGTCCCAGCGCGACGAATCGATCATGATCGGTACCCTGGATATATCGGGTTCGGTAGCAATCAGGTTTAAGAAACGCTGCATTACGGCAGGCGAATCGAGTAAACCCTCGTCCATATTGATGTCGATAATCTGCGCCCCGTTCTCAACCTGCTGGCGCGCGACACCGAGCGCGGCCTCATAATCGTCCTCGACGATTAGCCCTTTGAATATCGCCGAGCCGGTAACGTTGGTTCGCTCGCCGACATTGACGAACAGGGACTCGGAGTTGATCGTAAAGGCCTCCAGGCCCGAAAGTCGACATCCAGGCGCCATAGTCTGGGGTTCACGAGGAGAGATGCCGTCGACTGCTTCGCGCATCGCCCGGATGTGTTCCGGCCGCGTGCCGCAGCAGCCGCCGACGATATTAACCAGCCCGCTCGCGGCCCATTCGCCAACATGCGCGGCCATGCTCTCGGCTGATTCATCGTAGCCGCCAAATTCATTCGGCAGGCCCGCGTTAGGATGCGCACTCACATAACAATCGCTAATACCCGACAGGGTCTCGATATACTGTCGTAGTTGTTGTGGTCCAAGCGCACAATTCAGCCCCACTGCGATGGGTTTGGCGTGGCGAATCGAGTGCCAGAATGCCTCGGTGGTTTGCCCCGAGAGCGTGCGGCCGGAAGCATCGGTAATAGTACCGGAGATCATCACTGGCAAACGCCGTCCAGTCTCTTCAAAGGTTTGTTCCAACGCGAAAATGGCTGCCTTCGCATTGAGGGTATCGAATACGGTTTCGATCAATATCAGGTCTGCCCCGCCCCGCATAAGCCCGTGTGCAGCTTCACCGTAAGCATCAACCAGTTGATCAAAATCGACGTTGCGAAATCCCGGGTCGTCGACATCCGGTGAGAGACTCGCGGTGCGATTGGTCGGTCCCAGCACACCAGCGACCCAACGCGGTTGCCCCGGTGTGCGCCTGTTATACGCGTCGACGGCTGCGCGCGCGAGTCGGGCAGAGGCTTCACATAGCTCGCCGGCGAGAGCTTCCATCTGGTAATCCGCCAGCGCTATCGAAGTCGAATTGAAACTGTTGGTTTCGATAATATCGGCACCGGCAGCAAGGAAAGCCTCGTGGATATCGGTGATAATCTGTGGTTGGGTTAGCGATAACAGGTCATTATTGCCGCGTAAATCAACTGACCAGTCAGCGAAGCGATCGCCGCGGTAATCCGATTCTTTTAATTCCCGGGCCTGAATCATGGTGCCCATCGCGCCGTCCAGCAGCAGGATGCGCTGCTCAAGCGCGTGGTATAGATCGTGAGTAGGATGTGACATATTTATTTGACTTTCCTGATGATTGAATTAATATATAAAGATATCTTTATATCATAATATTTAATAAATGCAAAATCTTGATACTTTATTGGTTGGACTGCGTGCTGCCGGCGAACATACCCGGCTGCGCATTCTTTCGCTATGTGCTCGCGGGGAACTCAGTGTCTCGGAACTGGTGCGGATTCTCGGCCAAAGCCAGCCGCGCGTATCGCAGCACCTGAAATTGATGGTTGAAGCAGGCTTACTCGAACGACTACCCGAGGGTTCGCATGTATTTTTTCGTTTGTCCGAGTACGCCGCGGCTTCGCAGTTAGCGCAAGCACTGGTAGATTTGATTCCTGATTCGGATGCAACTTTGAATCGCGATTTTTCACGCCTGCAACAGGTGCGCGATGCGCGTGCGCAGAAGGCGCAGGATTACTTCGCCACCGTGGCCGAATCCTGGGATTCGATTCGTTCCTTATATGTACCGCAACAGCAGGTCGAAGATAAATTAATCGAGCTGGTTGGCGACGACCCGGTCAATCAACTGCTAGATATTGGAACCGGTACCGGTCGTGTGCTCGAAATACTGGCGCCAAAAGTGAAACGAGGCATTGGTATCGATTTAAACAATGACATGCTCGCCCTGGCGCGTAGCAATATAGAACGTACAGGTTTGACGAATATCCACGTGCGCAAGGGAGATATGTATCGATTGCCATTCGACGACGCCAGTGTTGACCTCGCGATATTACACATGGTTTTGCACTATAGCGATGATCCGCTCGAGGCAATACGCGAGGCCGGGCGGGTCCTGGGCCCGGGCGGACGCCTGATCCTGGTCGACTTTGCCGCGCACACCCAGGAAAAACTTCGCACTGAATTCAAACACCACCGCCTCGGATTTTCCGACGATGAGATACGCCAGTGTTTTAAGGCCTGCGGTTACGGCGCTATAGCCGACCCCGAACAACTGATTGGGGAGCCGCTAACGGTCAAATTCTGGCAGGCACGCCAACAGGGCAAAATACACGCGATCAATACACCATTACATGCACACAAAGAATAATACTGACTACAATGGCACTTACTTAAATCCAAAACTGGCGTCATTGCGGCCTCCGAGCCGCAATCCAGCACCCTCTGGATCCCGGCTCAAGGCCGGGATGACAGGAATTTTGAGCTTAAGTAAGTGCCATTGAACACTGACTACGGATATTTCATGAATACAGCAGCGACGACAAGATTTTCCTACGAATTCTTCCCTCCGCGGAACGACAATATGGTGCGCAAGCTATGGCGCTCGGTAGGACAACTGGAGCGGCTCGACCCATTATTTTTTTCGATGACCTACGGGGCACTGGGCAGTGCCCAAAAGGTTAGTATCGATTCCGCAATCGAGATGCACCAGGAATCACCGGTTGCGGTCGCCGCCCATTTAACCTGTGCGAATGCGAGCGCGTTCGAAATTGAGCAGATCGCGAAACAATATTATGACTCCGGAATTCGGCGTTTTGTTGCGTTGCGCGGTGATGCGGCTGATAGTACTGATGGGGAATCGGTCTACGGCTACAACTCGGCAGTTGAACTGGTCGAAGCCCTGCGAAAGTTGGGAGAAGTTGATATTAGCGTTGCCGCCTACCCGGAAGTGCATCCGCAGGCGCAAAATGCACAATCCGATTTAGCGCATTTAAAACGCAAACTCGACGCGGGCGCGAATCGGGCGATCACGCAATATTTTTTTGACGCGGACTGCTTCCTGCGATTTCGAGATCAGGCCAGGCGCATTGGCATCGAAAAACCCATTATCCCGGGTATTTTACCGGTACACGACTACCAAAAGGTCAAGGCTTTCAGCCAACGATGCGGTGCCACGGTGCCGACCCGCTTCGAAGTAAAATTTGCCTCGGTGGCAAATAACCCGGCGGCACAGTATCGATTGTCTCTCGATCTTGCGGTTGAACTTTGTGAGCGTCTGGTTCGCGAGGGCGTCGACCATTTCCACCTGTATACACTGAACCAGACCGACATGTGCCTGGATATCAGCCTGGCACTGGGTGCTTCAGTAGTAACGCCGCAATTATTTTCAGCAGCCTAGCCCATAGGTATCTAGCCCATTTCGCTACTGTCGGAAAAAATTCCAACTTGCTGCGAATCTCGATAAAAAAACCACCCGTCATGCCTTTTCCTGAGATTGATGGACTTTTATACCCATAAACTTCGCCAGTGCGTGACAGCTTAACGTGTTCGGGGTACCGTGCTAACTGACTGTATGTCCTTAACTTACAATCGGGTTAACAAAGGTAATAATGCAGAAGTCCATTAAAAAAATACAGGGGATTTTGATCTACACCGGGGTGGTATTAGTCGTATCGATTGGCTATTTCGCCTATGCCTATTTAGCCTATCCACCGATACCCGAAAACGAAACCTTTCTGAGTGAAATAGGTGAGGGTCTTGGCGAGATTGGACTATGGGCCCTGCTGTTCATTTATGCGCGTACGCTGCTTAAACTGTCATTGGGCAAAGGCGCCATCGCGAAACGTATCCTGCCCGACTATTTTCCAACTGCTACGGCGACACCTGTTCAACAACTACTGGGATTCCTGGACAGGACCCATATCTATGTCGGCATCGCCACGGTCGCCATTATTCTGTTACATATTTCATTAATGGGCATACCGATGAATATATTGTTCTTCCCCGCGGTGTTAATTTTGGTAGTCTGGCAGGGATTGTTTGGCATGTTTCTATCATGGCGATACTCACCGGCGGAGTTAAAAAAATTCGCCTACCTGGTCCATGCCCAGTTCGCAACCGGTATCATGATAGGTATATTCGCTTATTTCGGCCATCTACTGATTGATTAGGAGGGGTAATATGAAAGAAATTACGGGCATTAATCACATCGGCATTCGGGTCACCAGCCTCGAACAGGCGCGCAGGTTTTATAAACAGCTTGGCTTCGAGTTCCTGGAAGGCCCGATCGGGCCGGAACCGGTTGCAATTATGAAACATCCCTCGGGTGTCAACATCAATTTTATTCTCAATGCCAATTCGGGCATCGGCAACAATGTATTAATGGATATTCCGGAGAGGCATCCCGGCTACACCCACATGGCATTGAACGTGACCGACATCGCGGCAGTTCAGACGACGATAGAGAACCTGGGCATCGAAATTACCGAGGGACCAGTAACATTACCCGATGGCGGGATTATGTTGTTTATTCGGGACCAGGATAGAAATGTAATCGAGTTTCATCAGGATGCTCCAGGGCATTAATAGTGATAGACAGAAGGCAGAAGCCCAGGTGTCGGCTACGAGCGTCTCCTTTGGGGAAAGCCGACCCTCGGCAGGTAATGATGGATTTCCGAGGTCAATCCCTAGCAAAGCAAGTAGTTAGCCCGATAGCATGTGTTTGTTTGAATTTTTTACCTTTTCGATGCACCTAATAATAAATCCATATTAATCGGAATATATTTTGATGCTGAACTAATTAGGGAAGTAGATGTGAACTGAGGCACACCGTAGACCTCTACTTTCGCATTTAGATCTTTACAAATTTTATCAACCAGCAAATCAAAATCTCCATCACCCGATGCTAGCACGACCACATCTGAATCTTTGGCATACTCAATAGCGTCGAGAGCTATGCCCACATCCCAATCGCCTTTTGCTGATCCATCAACCCTTTGGATGAATGGCTTAAGTTTCACCTCAAAACCGATCGCTCTGAGTATATTTTGAAACTGTTTTTGTTTTTCATCATCGCGATCTATGGCGTAAGCAATCGCTTTTACTACCTTCCTATTGGAAGTGGCTTTCGCCCAAAACTTGTTGTAATCAAAATTACAACCGTAAGATTGCTTTGTCGTGTAATAAATATTCTGCACATCAACAAGTACAACTATTTTTTCCATAGACTGGGTAGCTCGAGTTCCTAACAGCTGAATTATAAGTTATTTAACCTGATATCATATTACCACTTAAATGCCAGGTGTCCGTCCTGGCTGAAAGCACTAGTTCCCCGTACTACAGTGAACGTCAGCTATAGAGATATTGCCTGGCCAGGTAGGGATGAAATCCTAAAAGTTGAAATTTGCAGGAACAGTCACCAGTAAATTCTTCAAAGCAGTCGTTAAAAATTCAGAGGTTAATGGCTCCTCCGTGCCCACAGCGGACCATTAAAGTTACAAATAACCGGAACATTTTTAGTGAGCAGGGCGAACGAAAAATGTGTCAGGTGGATTCGTTTTTTTATGTGTCGTCGGTTGTTGCCGCTTTATCGACGTTGCCTGATATAGGTTGAACGTCCTGCGAATTACTGTCGGTTGCTCCTGTTTTTTGCAAGCGCTTCTCTTCCTTCTTTTTCTTTTTGGCGATTTCTTTCTGGCGCTTTTGAAAAGCATAATTGGGTTTAGCCATTCGTATTCTCTTTTATAGTGTCGCTTTGAGTGCCTGTTTAACTTGATTATAAATGAAGATTCCGTGTTAGAACCTCCGCTGATTTAATAATGCGCTTCGTGCGGTAAAGCTCCGAATGTTTTTGGTTGGCAGTGTACCCTGCTGGCTCTCCGGTTTCCAAGCCAACAAACCAGGAGATTTCAGGCCTGCGCTCACCTAGCAGTTTCTTTAATGTTGTCGTTGTAATGCCTAACGCTTTGGCCGCAGCATTGTACGTGCAGCGAGTCTTAACTTCGTTCATGTATTCAAGTACGAGGGTAATCTTATCTTCCATTTAAAGATAATCCTTGCAAGGTTTGCAGTGAATTATAGGGACCCTAGGTTAACAGAGATAGGTAGATGGCGTCGGTATAACTTAATATACAAGTATGCTAAATGTCAGATGTTGGCACTTCAGAGTAGTTGACCAACTTTATCCCAATGACCGGTAAGTGCCGGAAGCCGAAGTTATTCCAGAAATTTTGAATGTCGGCTAACCGGAAAGCGGCCGCTCAGATCCAGTCTGGCAACTTCCGCTTGGGCCCTAAGCTGGCGTTAACGTTTAAGTTGAGGGGGGTCACCCCGGAATACAGGTCTTAATCTCATAGCTGTCCGGCGTCCCCTCCACCGCATGGTTAGGAGTAAGGTGTCCAACCTAGTGCCAGCCTAAATCGAAAAATCGGTAACCGTCGCCTTTGTCGCCGCTAACCCTCCTGGCCCTAACAACCTACCGAACTTTAGATTCCCATCTGAACGCAACCCAACATAGCTTCGTGGCGAGTATAGATGCCATAGCTCCCAATCCGGCTTCGCTTTTCGATACCGGGTGGTAATGAGGCGGCTCCCTTCGTCAAACGTGAACGTGCTTCGAAGCGGCCGCAACGCGAGCGAGAACCCAACTAAAATTTGGCCATCGATCAGATTTGCAGCAAGGCGAAGCTGTGCACGACCCTGGCCGCTATGGTATCTCTGTCTCTTTCCTTCAAGTATCTCCCAATCAGACATATCGATCCAAAGTTTGTGCTGCCCATTCAAAAAAACGCGCCGACGGTGAAACGTTTTGTGTTTTGCATCAGGTCGCGCTTCGCGTATTTCCAATGAGGGTGGGCCGAATTTCAAAGTCAAATACGTCCCGAATTCTGCGGTAACCCCCCAACAAGGGCTCCCAGATACTCGACGCAGATGGCGCTTAAGTACGGTCGTACTATCTGCTGTTGTTAAAGCCACTTGTGCACCTAACAGTTGATTATGTGACAGGCACGAATATCGTGATATGTTGCTGGCGCGAATATTGTTATATGCCTCCAAATGTTCTCATACAATCTCATAAAGCTATTGCTTTTTCAATGGCCGCTACGTGCCGTAACTTGCCTATTTGATCTAAATCTAGAACGGCAGTTATCTGGAAGCGCTAATACACTTACATCCGCACCTATTCTGTTAATCTTAAGCTTAAAATCAGTATAATGATTAGCGCACTCTGGGAGAGCAAATATTAGTTAAGGAATACATGAGCAGATATTCTAAGAAGCAGACCGCGTCACCCGAGACCCGGAATGAAGCGATGGAGATCGCCAAAGGTACTCAACGAGTCGGCCAGACCAAGGAGCAAACACGCCTTATCGCCCAGGGCATCCAGAAGGGGATTACGCAGTACAAAAAACAACATAAGGCTAAATCGCGCGAATTGGACAAGCGACTCAAGACGACACAAATGGAAACCAACTCGGCGAATGAGATCGAATTCCAAAAGCAGACTGTCTGCCGACAGCATTGGCTACCCTGGCTGCTGCTAGCGCTTTCTTGGCTAGGCACAAGTCTTTTTTTCTACCTCGCTTAATAAAATACGCTTCGACCCTGTCAAATAGCTTTCTCGAAGAAGAAAAAAAAGGGAGGGATTTTTAAGTCCCTCAGCCCCTTTTACTTATCTGGCCGTTTTTATGGCTAATGCAACGCTATATTTTGTCTGTGTCGTGACAGGTATAATGATGCAATTTGCACTGCATACCGGACATTAGTATGAACACTGAGATCAATT
>QNFD01000068.1 GCA_003645435.1 Gammaproteobacteria bacterium
CAATTGAAGCAATCGCCCACGGTGATAAAAACTCGTCCAGGGTTGTTGGGCGATCGATCGATCAAATCAAGCTGCCGGCGGGTACTACCATAGGCGCGATTGTACGGGACAAGAAAGAAGGCAAGAAAGAGGGCAAGAAACCGGAAAAGAAAGTGATCATCGCGCACCACGATACGGTGATTGAATCCGAGGATCATGTCATTCTGTTCTTGACCGATAAAAAGAAAATAACCGACGTCGAAAAACTGTTTCAGGTCGGTTTAACCTATTTTTAACACCGTTTAAAAAACACCCAGGAAAAATCAGGCTATAACACAATGCAATTGTTGGTCATTCAGCGCATTCTCGGCTTACTGTTGATGATTTTCAGCAGCACTTTGCTGCCGCCTGTATTTATCGGACTCTACTACGGTGACGGGGCAACTGCGCCATTTATCGAGGCCTTCGGTTTAACCATAGCCTTTGGCTTGCTGCTCTGGTTACCGGTTCGCAATCAAAAGAAGGAACTGCGCCTGCGAGACGGTTTTCTGGTCGTGGTTTTGTTCTGGACCGTGCTCGGTATATTCGGCGGCCTGCCAATTTATTTATCGGGTATTTACGGCATTTCGGTCACCGATGCGGTTTTTGAATCTATGTCGGGGCTGACCACTACGGGTGCGACGGTTATCAGTGGAATCGACACCATGCCCCATGCGCTATTGTTTTATCGGCAGGAACTGCAATGGCTGGGAGGTATGGGAATCATCGTACTGGCGGTGGCAGTACTGCCTATGCTGGGCATCGGCGGCATGCAATTATTTCGTGCCGAAACGCCCGGACCGGTGAAGGACAATAAACTCACCCCGCGTATCACTGAAACCGCAAAGGCCCTGTGGTATATCTATCTGGGATTAACCATTAGTTGCGGCCTGGCATACTGGTTGGCCGGCATGTCTCTGTTTGATGCGGTCGCACACGCTTTTTCGACTATTGCGATCGGGGGATTTTCAACTCACGATGCAAGCATCGGTTATTTTGACAATACCGCGATTGAACTGATTGCGGTGGTATTCATGTTGTTGTCCGGCGCTAATTTCGCGATTCATTTCGCCGCCATAACTCATAGAACACTGAAACCATACAAACGCGATGCCGAATTCAGAACCTATATCTGGGTATTGTTAATCGTCAGCATTATCACCATCGGTTATCTGCAATTCACCAAGACTTTTTCGTCAACCACCGAGTCGATTGTCGAGGGCCTGTTTCAGGTGGTTTCGATTGGCACGACGACCGGCTTTACCACGGCCGAGTACTATAGTTGGCCCGGGTTTTTACCGGTGTTGCTACTGTACGTGAGTTTTATCGGCGGTTGCTCCGGGTCGACTGGCGGTGGAATCAAGGTAATCCGGATACTGTTGTTGGTGAAGCAGGGCGTGCGAGAGTTGAAACGCCTGGTCCACCCGAATGCGCAGATCGTCGTCAAAATTGGCAAGAAACCCTTGCCCGAAAAGGTAATCGAGGCAGTATGGGGTTTTTTCGCGGCATATTTTGCAATCTCGGCACTCATGATTCTGTTGCTAATGGCATCGGGTCTTGATCAGGATACCTCCTTTTCAGCGGTCGCTGCCTGTCTCAACAATCTGGGTCCAGGTCTCGGCGATGTGAGCCAGAACTATGCTTCGATTAATGATTTTGCGAAGTGGGTACTGGTGCTTGCGATGTTACTCGGCAGGCTCGAGATATTCACCTTGCTGGTTCTGTTTACGCCCACATTCTGGCGAAAATAACTATGCGATCAACACCAAATCAGGAATTGGAAAAACTATACAAGAAAATTCGGTCGCAGGCTGGCCGCGCTATTGCCGACTTCAATATGATCGAGCAGGGTGACGTCGTAATGGTTTGCCTGTCGGGAGGCGCCGACAGCTATACCATGCTCGACATGTTGCTTGGCCTGCAGCGGGCGGCTCCGATTGATTTTAAACTGGTAGCTGTCAACCTGGATCAAAAACAACCTGGGTTTCCCGAGCAGATATTGCCAGACTACCTGGAATCGATTGGCATCGAATACCATATCGTCGAGGAAGACACTTATAGCATCGTCAAACAGCTAATTCCCGAGGGTAAAACTACCTGCTCGTTATGCTCGCGTTTGCGCCGGGGTGTGCTGTACAAAACTGCCCAGAACATTGGCGCCAGCAAAATCGCCCTCGGTCACCACGCCGATGATATGGTCGAAACAGCTTTTTTGAATATGTTCTATAACGGACGACTCAAATCGATGCCCGCCAAGCTAGTCAGCGATGATAAGAGGAATATTGTAATTCGTCCCTTGGCCTATGTTCGAGAAACCGCGATCAAGGCATATGCAGAACAAAAGTCTTTCCCTATCATTCCCTGCAATCTTTGCGGGTCGCAGGATAACTTACAACGCCAGGCTGTAAAAACCATGTTAGCTGAGTGGGACAGGAGTAACCCCGGCCGGGTACAGAATATCTTCAACGCCCTTTGCCGTGTGACACCCTCACATTTACTCGATCGCGAACTGTTCGACTTCAGTAACCTTTCCATCGCCGATGCTGACAATTTAGATGAGCTGGACGAGGCCTTTGACCACGATTTAACGCCGGAATTGCTGTTTGAGTCAAAGATTCAGACGGGTTAACGACAGCGCATGAAAAAGCCCTGATCGTTCCGTGACCAGGGCTGGGAGTTTCTCCTTCGGAGAATTTACCATCTCATCCTTGAGTGTGCTTCCTTGCCAGATCATCCTTAAGCCAGCTTCCCTGCACAATACCGCCTTTCCTTTCGTGTTACGGCCTGTCCTTAGGTCGTGTTAGTATATTGTCATGCCGGAAGCTCGAATTATATCGAAGCAAGGCCGAGTTATAGTCAGTCCTGGTAGTATATTAACGTAGGTAAATTCCTACATCGGCGCTGCAACAAGCTAATATTGAATGATAAGGAATGAGAAACTAAAAATAGATATGTTGTTCCCAGCCATACAGCCCGACAAAACCTGGCACTTCCCGGTATCGGATACTCACACTCTGTATATCGAAGAGAGTGGGAATCCCGAGGGGGTGCCGGTGATTTTTTTACACGGAGGTCCGGGAGGGAACTGCGAGCCCGGGCATCGTCGATTTTTTAATCCCGAAGAGTATCGCATTATTTTATTCGATCAACGCGGTTGCGGTAAATCAAGGCCACATGCTTCCCTGGAGGAAAATACTACCTGGGACCTGGTTGAAGACCTGGAAAAAATCCGTAACTATCTGGAAATAGAAAGCTGGGTCATATTTGGCGGCTCCTGGGGTTCGACACTGGCTTTGATTTATGCGCAAGCCTATCCTGAGCGGGTACAGGGGCTTATCCTGCGCGGCATATTTCTTTCTCGGGACGAGGATATTCAGTGGCTTTACCAGGGTGGCGCGGCAAGAATTTTCCCCGAAGCCTGGCAGCATTATCTGGAACCCATCCCGCAAGATGAACGCGAGAATATGATCGCCGCCTATTACCGGCGACTCACCAGTGAAAATGAAATTGTTCGTATGGGGGCGGCCAAGGCCTGGTCAATCTGGGAAGGCATGACAGCGACGCTAATGCCGGACAAAAACGTGGTGGACCATTTCAGTGATCCGCACATTGCACTGAGCATAGCGCGTATCGAGTGCCACTACTTTATTAACAACAGTTTCCTCAGCCCTGGACAGGTACTCGACAATGCCCATAAATTGGCAGATATACCTGGTTATATCGTTCATGGCCGTTACGACGTAATTTGTCCGATCGATCAAGCGGTCTTGCTTAACCAGCACTGGTCCAATTGCAAGCTTAAAGTTATCGATAATGCGGGGCATGCGGTCACCGAAAAAGGAATTAGCGATGCCCTCGTAATTAGCTGTAATCAAATGCTAGACGTCCTTTCTTGATTGCCCTGTTGCAGCGTGTAAGCGAGGCGCGAGTGGATGTGTCCGGAGAATGCATTGCCGGCATCAAGCGGGGAATTCTGGCACTGATCGGTGTTCAGGCCAGCGACGATGAGAGTACCGCCAGCCATTTTGTTTCGCGCATTTTGAATTACCGGATTTTCGCCGACCAGGAGGATAAAATGAATCTTTCCCTGACCGATATCAATGGTGGTTTATTGCTGGTGCCTCAATTCACCCTCGCGGCAAATACGCGCAAAGGCCGGCGACCCAGTTTTACCTCGGCGGCGCCGCCGGCGCTGGGAGAATCCGTATTTCAGGCCATGCTGAAAATTGCGCGGGAATCCCATGGAATCGTCGAGAGCGGTTGTTTTGGCGCCAACATGCAGGTGCAATTGACCAATGACGGTCCCGTTACTTTCATCCTCGATTGACCGGAGGCTAGAACTTGAAAACTTGTCTGATGGTCCTGTTGCTCGCGTTAATGCTGGAAAACAGCGTGATTGCCGCTGCCGACCTGGAACGTGAAAGACGTATGGCTGAAGAAATCAGCGACGTTATTCTGGATGGTGAAGTTGAAATGTTAAGGGCCGGTGATCACGAGTTTCTGAGTATTTATACAGAAGCCGAATCGGCAACGCGGGCCCTGTTAATCATTCACGGCCGCGGATTCCACCCCGATTGGGCCGACACGGTGCAACCCCTGCGCGTGGAACTGGTCGAATATGGCTGGAATACCCTGTCTATACAGATGCCGGTGCTGGGTAAGGAGGCCAAATACTATGATTATCTGCCGATTTTTGACGAGGCCATCCCGCGCATCGAGGCAGGGCTAGAATTTTTGCGCGCCCAGGGAAATACCAACATTGTCATCGTCGCCCATAGTTGTGGAGTTCATATGTCGATGCACTATCTGAAGCAGCAGGGCGACGACCAATTGTCGGCTTATGTCGGTATTGGTATGGGCGCTACCGATTATCGCCAGCCGATGCTTGAGGCTTTCCCGCTGAAGGCGATTTCTGTACCGGTACTCGATATCTATGGCGCTGAGGACTACCCGGCGGTACGACGCATGGCGCCCGCACGCTGGCAGCATATTCAGGCGGCGGGTAATTCGTTATCTGCTCAGAAAGTCGTCGACGATGCGGATCACTATTTCACCGATCAGGGTGATTTGCTCGTGGAAGCGGTAGGCGAGTGGCTAGGCAGTCTTAATATTGAGTAGATAATGAATGACTAATTAGTCGTATTTCATATTAATGTCGATTATTATCAGCGTCCATTTCAGATAAAAACAGAATCGTTTTCCTATGTCAGATCGCACTGCCACCGTTAACAGAGATACCCTGGAAACACAGATCAAAGTTTCCATTAACCTCGATGGTACTGGTCAATCCAGTTTTGAAACTGGAATTCCTTTTCTCGAGCATATGCTCGACCAGGTGGCCCGTCATGGCCTCGTTGATCTCGAAATTAGCGCCAGTGGTGACCGCCATATCGATGACCATCACACCGTCGAAGATATTGGAATTACGCTGGGACAGGCCTTTAACCAGGCTCTCGGAGATAAGAAGGGCCTGATGCGTTATGGGCACGCCTATGTACCCCTGGACGAAGCATTATCCCGTGTCGTCATCGATTTTTCCGGCCGACCCGGGATCGAATATCGAGTCGAGTATCCGCGTGCACGCATTGGTGAGTTTGATGTTGACCTGTTCCACGAGTTTTTCCAGGGCTTCGCCAATCATGCTCCTGCGACTTTGCATATTGATAACCTGGAGGGCAAAAATGCCCACCACATTGCCGAAACCGTGTTCAAGTCCTTTGGACGAGCGCTGCGCGTAGCGGTTTCCCGGGACGAGCGAATGAGCGGCATGATTCCATCGACGAAGGGGTCGCTTTAGGCCATGCAAAGCATTGCGGTAATTGATTATGGAATGGGTAACCTCCGATCGGTAGTCAACGCACTGGAACATGTGGCGAAGAAGAAACACAAGATAGAACTAACGTCGGATCCAGATCGGGTGATGTCGGCCGATCGAGTGGTTTTTCCCGGCCAGGGAGCCGCCGGTGATTGCATGCGGGCGATAGATGAATACGAATTGCGTGAAACCATTATAGATGCCGCGAGCAGTCGACCTTTTCTCGGAATTTGCATGGGTATGCAGGTATTGTTCGAACATAGCGAAGAAAATCAGGGCACCGATTGCCTGGGCCTGCTCGCGGGCCAGGTTCGATATTTTGGAGATACGCATCATGATACCGATGGTGCAAAACTAAAAGTGCCCCACATGGGCTGGAATCAACTGTACCAGTCCGGCCGGCATCCACTGTGGAATGGTATCGATGACGGTGAAAGATTTTATTTTGTACACAGTTACTATCTAGAGACGACAGACCCGAACCTGGTAGCGGGCGAATGCGATTACGGCTATTTATTTACCAGTGCGATCGCCAAAGACAACGTATTTGCGCTGCAATGTCACCCAGAAAAAAGTGCCGATGCCGGTCTCCAGTTGCTGACTAATTTTATCGCATGGGACGGTCAGGCGTGATACTGATTCCGGCAATAGATTTAAAAGAGGGACAGTGTGTGCGATTGCGCCAGGGGCGTATGGACGAAACCACTGTTTTTTCCGATGATCCGGTAGCGATGGCCGGCAAGTGGGTGGCACAGGGCTGCCAACGCCTGCACCTGGTCGATCTGGACGGCGCATTCGAGGGAAGCCCGGTGAATGCCGATGTGATCGAAGAAATTACCGCCGCTTTCCCAGGCCTGATAATCCAGGTCGGTGGTGGAATTCGCACGGTAGACACTGTCGAGGCCTATCTAGCGGCCGGGGTCAATTACGTGATTATAGGCACCCAGGCGGTTAAGGAGCCCGAGTTTGTCACCGAATTATGCGCCGAGTTCCCCGGTAATGTAATCGTTGGAATCGATGCAAAAAATGGAATGGTTGCGGTGCAGGGCTGGGCCGAGGATTCGGATCATTCGGCCGAGCATGTGGCGCTTCGCTTCGAAGACCAGGGCGTATCGGCGATCGTCTATACCGATATCAATCGCGACGGCATGATGCAGGGTGTGAACCTGGAAGCGACCAGGCAGCTGGCCGAATCGGTGAGTATCCCGGTTATCGCCTCGGGGGGTGTTACCGATATGCAGGACATTAAGGATTTGAACAGTGTAAAAGACGCGGGTATTGAAGCCGCGATCATTGGGCGCGCGCTGTATGAGCGAACCATCGATCTGAAAGAAGCGCAACGATACATCGACGAACACTAGCCTCTACTAAAGAATACTACTCCATGCCATTGGCCAAACGAATAATTCCCTGTCTGGATGTAGACAACGGTCGCGTTGTCAAGGGGGTGAAATTTGTCGAAATTCGTGATGCCGGTGATCCGGTCGAAAACGCGCGAAGGTACAACCTGGAAGGCGCGGATGAGTTAACTTTTCTCGATATCACTGCGAGTTCGGATAACCGAGAAACCATGGCGCATGTGGTCGAAGCGGTTGCCAAAGAAGTATTTATCCCATTGACGGTCGGTGGTGGCATTCGGCAGGTGGCCGATATTCGACGTATGCTTAATGTGGGTGCGGACAAGGTCAGCATTAATACCGCAGCCATATCTAACCCTGAATTTGTGCGGCAGGCGGCAGACAAGTTTGGGTCACAATGTATTGTCGTCGCCATCGATGCGAAGCAGGTCAGCAAGGAGAGCGAAGGTGGAACCGATCGCTGGGAAATCTTTACCCACGGTGGGCGCGAACCGACCGGTATTGACGCTATCGAGTGGGCGCAAAAAATGGACCAGTACGGTGCCGGCGAAATACTGCTCACCAGTATGGATAGAGACGGCACCAAAATTGGATTCGATAATAATCTGACCCGGCGGGTCTCCGAGGCTGTACGAGTGCCGGTGATTGCCTCGGGTGGTGTGGGTAACCTGGAGCATCTGGCAGATGGTATTTTGCAGGGCAAGGCGGATGCGGTGCTCGCCGCGAGTATTTTTCATTTTGGTGAGTTTCGTATTTCCGAGGCTAAGGCTTATATGAAAACCCGCGGTATAGAGGTACGAGAGTAATGAGTGACTGGCTCGATTCGCTGCAATGGAACACTGATGGCCTGGTCCCGGCCATTGCCCAGGATGCCGAAACTGGAGATGTTCTGATGATGGCCTGGATGAATCGAGAGGCGCTTACGCTGACAAGAGAGACCGGGCAGGCGGTTTACTGGTCGCGTTCACGCCAGAAACTCTGGTTTAAGGGTGAGCAATCCGGCCATACCCAGGAAGTAGCGGAGATTCGAATCGATTGCGACGCCGATGTCCTGTTGTTACGGATTCGCCAAAAAGGCGGTATTTCCTGTCATACCGGCAGAAGACGTTGTTTCTTCCGTGTACTGGATAATGATGAATGGCGGATTGATGAAGAAATAATCAAAAATCCTGAAGAGATTTATGAATGAGTGATGATATAATCGAACGTCTGGTAAAAGTACTGGAATCGAGGAAGGGCGCAGATCCCGCGACATCTTATGTCGCGAGCCTGTACGATAAGGGACTCGATTCAATACTAAAGAAAATTGGCGAGGAATCCGCCGAGACGATTATTGCCGCAAAAACAGGCGACAAAGAACAAATTGTTTATGAAACCGCCGATCTGTGGTTTCATTGCCTGGTATTGCTGGCGCAGCAAAATATAGATGCGCGGCGGGTACTGGAGGAGCTGGAACGGCGTTTCGGTTTGTCCGGTATAGATGAAAAAGCAGCGCGACGAAATTAAACGAGGTGAAAAATGGGTTTTGGTGGAATAAGTATCTGGTCATTATTACTGGTCCTGGTGATCGTGGTATTGTTGTTTGGTACGAAAAAGTTACGCAACGTCGGTGGTGATTTAGGCGGGGCAATCAAGAATTTCAAGAAGTCGGTGAAAGAAGAGGAAGCCGACAATGCCGCAAAGAAGAGCGAAGAAGATGCTTCGATCATCGAAGGCACGGCTAGCGAAGTTAAAGATAACGATAAAGTATCCTGAAGCTGTCTCACAATCTCTATTGGCAAAGACGTCCAGGTCAGGGCGTGTTTGTAAATAATTCCGTAATACTTTCGTAGGGAGCCTCTGATCAATTCATGAATGAACGTGTTGTGTTCAAAATAACCAATTTCTGCGTTGTGAAACTTAGCAATAGCTCTGCTATTACTTGCGTTCCACGCCTTGAACTTGATGATTTTGAATCACAACCCGATTCACTCAGAATTAATCAGAGACTCCATAATTTGAGTTACTAAATGTTTGATATGGGCTTTACCGAAGTGATGCTGATAAGCATCGTTGCGTTGGTCGTTATCGGGCCCGAGCGGCTTCCGGGAGTGGCGCGCACAGCCGGAAAGTACTTTTCCAGACTTCGTAACTTCATGACGAATGTGCGTGCCGATGTCGAAAGCGAATTGAAAGCCGATGAGCTTCGAGAAATGCTGAAAAAACAACAGGAGGAGTTAAGCTCCCTCAAGGATGTGGTTAGCGATGTCGGCAAGGACTTAAATTTATCTGAAGATATCGGTGTTGCAGATATTAAGAAATCAATCGAAGAGGCAATGCCTGATCTCGATACTAGTGTGGACCCAGAGCCGATAGCGGAAACCAGGCCGGCCCCCAAAGCATCTGTCAAAGCGAGTTCGAAAAAGAAGTCCGCCGCGAAGAAGAAGGCCTCTCCGAAAGCAAAGCTCACGCCAAAAGCAAAAGCAACTCCAAAGAAAACAAAAGCATCCCCAAAGGTTTCTGCAAAGGCAAAGGCTTCACCAAAGGCAAAGGCAGCTTCGAAGAAAGTCAAGGCAGTCCCGAAGACTAAGACAGCCACAAAAACCAGGGCTAAACCGAAGACTGTCGCGAAATCGAAATCTAAAACTGGGTCCAGTTGGGCCAGTTCAATCGTTCCACCCAATTCGTCGACCGATACTAACCAGAGCTAATGTCCTGCTATGAGTGAAGACGAGACAGTCGACGATCCGAAGAGCGGTAGCCTGATGTCGCACCTGTTCGAATTACGCGACAGGGTGTTGCGCATGGTAATATCGATACTGGTGATTTTTGTTTGCCTGTTTTACTGGGCCAATGATATTTATACCTATCTTGCAGTGCCGCTAACGAGCCACCTACCCGAAGGCTCAAGTATGATTGCGATAGATGTCGCCTCACCTTTCCTGACGCCTTTCAAACTGGTACTGATGTTGTCAGTTTTTCTCTCGATGCCGGTCATTCTCTATCAATTCTGGGCATTCGTTGCGCCTGGCC
>QNFD01000069.1 GCA_003645435.1 Gammaproteobacteria bacterium
ATCGACACATCGATACGCTTGTCAATTAAATGATGTATCGCGTGTTCTAGCGTGCCGGGTTGTAATTGATCCTGATAATTGATGACCACCATCGAGCTTTGGTTGTAATCATAGGGGATGAATTTAGGCATCAGATAATCTCATTTCAGTGATGCTACATTTTAACAGGGTCAGGGTTGATATGGGGTTTTTCTACAGCCTCAACGTCTGCCATCAGCGGTCGCCAAAACGCGTAGCGGTTTGGCGATCCGACTGCATGGCCTTGTTATAACGCATTTTTGATGAAATTAATTTTATAAGAAGCATCTGCCTTTTTACCGTTAGTAATGTCAACTACCCGGGCAATAATGGTATAGATGCCAGATGGATCACTAGCTTCGAGAATGATATCAAGTGCTGGATCAGCCATTATGAACGAAGGATTCTTGGGGATAGCTCCATTACCTTTTGCGTAATCACGATCTCCGAATAGGGGTTTTCCATCTGGCCCGAGAACATAAAAAGACACGCTGAAAGAATATTCTCCCGCCTGGTTCGGGGTGACTCCATGTACTAGAAAAGATGACGCTATAAGCTGTTCAGGTTTTGCAACTCGAAGCCTTTTTATGGTTACACCATGAGCTGGCGGAGTGGTTAACCATTCGTGAATATATTCTGGTGAATCGGAAGCGACAATTATAATTCCGATGTCTCCTCGCGGGTTAGGAGATGGCATAGGCAGGGCATCAGCAACTGAATCCGCACAGGCTACTAGTAAAATTAAAGCCACTATATTTCGTAGGTAAGACATTATTTTAATGCGTTATAACAGCACATTTAAAAGGCGGCTCGCCTTTTAATAATTATTAGCGTGCGTGCAAGCCTTTTTTTATTTTGTAAAAATGCAATATGTAACATTCTGAATAGTATAGACTTATTTTTCATGAGTTTTTCCTTAGCCTATTAGAGTGGAAAGCTGCAACATAATTTCCTTGAAATAAGTTGGTAAACTGGTACGGTATCCTTAGGACTAAACTTTACGAAAGGAATCGTATTCATGTCATCAAATCAATCCCCGTTTCTCGAATCTATTTCCCGATACATGGCTGTTCGCCGATACAGCAAGCGTACTGTCGAATCTTATTTATATTGGATTAAATACTATATCATTTTCCATAACAGCCTAAATGTGCCGCAAGTTGCGGTATTTAATTACCGCAGGTTGCGTCCTATCCATTTTTCGCACCTTGCACACCTTAAAATTACCTTGAGTTCAACAACTTATCATGAATTTAAAATAAGCTCTATGCTCGATTATAGACCTTGCTTCCAGGTAATATCATAGAATCTTGCCGTATAAGCCCTGGCGTATACAGCGCTATTCACTGTCTATAGTTTGAAGGGCCGTAATAATGAACCAGTAACTGAAATAGGCCCGACGCCTTGACTACGTGGTTTCCGGTATATTTCTTTCGGCTCCATAAGATTATTATCGATTACCGCTATCACAATTATCCATTAGAATGCCCGATTGTTTTGGTTGAGAATAAACTGTGAACAAACCCGAATTACTGTCTCCCGCAGGCAGTTTGAAAAATATGCGCTATGCCTTTGCTTATGGGGCTGACGCTGTATATGCCGGTCAGCCTCGCTACAGCCTGAGGGTGCGCAATAACGAGTTTAAGTCGCTGGAGGTTTTAAGGAGTGGCATTGACGAGGCGCACCGTCAAAACAGGAAATTTTACCTGGCCTCAAACCTGGCGCCCCACAATAACAAGGTTCGTAGTTATATTCGTGATCTTGAACCGATTATTGAAATGGGGCCAGATGCCTTGATTATGTCGGATCCCGGTTTGATTATGCTGGTGCGCGAGCGCTGGCCTGAACAGGCTATTCACCTCTCGGTACAGGCTAATGCGGTCAATTATGCCGCGGTAAGGTTCTGGCAGGGGGTCGGTTTGTCGAGGGTCATCTTGTCACGGGAGTTATCCCTCGAAGAGATCGCGGAAATTCACCAGCAGGTGCCGGAAATGGAACTGGAAGTTTTCGTCCACGGTGCCCTGTGTATTGCCTATTCCGGTCGTTGCTTGCTCTCCGGTTATATGACTCATCGCGATGCCAACCAGGGTGCCTGTACCAATTCCTGTCGTTGGAAATATGACGCCCATGAAGCAATCGAAAATGAGGTGGGAGATTTAATTCCATCACAGGCGGTAGAAAATCGGCAGCCGGGTGTTACAGAAGCTGAGCAGACACCGGCTTTCCTGTTACAGGAAGAAGGTCGCCCGGGCGAATATATGCCGGCTTACGAAGACGAGCACGGTACTTATATTATGAATTCCCGTGATTTGAGGGCCGTGCAGCACGTCAAGCGGCTCAGTGAGATGGGTGTGCATTCGTTAAAAATAGAAGGCCGCACAAAATCACATTATTACGTGGCGCGCACCGCCCAGGTTTATCGCCGCGCTATCGATGAAGCCGCCGCTGGCCGCGATTTTGATATGGGTATGATGAATGAACTGGAAACCCTGTCTAACCGGGGTTATACAGAGGGTTTTTATCGCCGCCATCCGCCGAAGGAATACCAGAACTATGAATCCGGTTTATCTACCGCGAAGCAACAGCAGTTTGTCGGTGAGGTATTGGCGAGCGATGATTTATGGTTAACCATAGACGTGAAAAATCATTTTGAATGCGGTCAGAATTTTGAGTTGATGACACCCCGAGGTAACCTGCGATTTACCCTCGATGCGATGGAAAAAGAAACAGGCGCAGCGATAGAGGTGGCCCCCGGCTCTGGTCATATAGTGAAAATTCCCCGCCCCAAGACTGTTACTCCGGGGCAGGACTATGGGTTGCTGGTCAGGGATATAACTTGATGTCGATGGTTCGCATCGACTGACATCAACATCCAGACTTGAATGAAAGCAGGACAAGATAGCACTGTATTTTCGTAAAAAGGGTGTTTATGCTTCCTGTACTTTCTTCATAAATACTTTGCCATGCATGAAATCGCTTTCGATCTGCTGATTCTGCTCGCCGGCATCTGGCTGGTCGCCGTTACCTTGCGACCGCTTGGTCTGCCGACCGTAATGGGCGAACTAATCGTCGGCGTGGTACTGGGTCCAGCGGTGCTGGGATGGATTCAGCCGAATGAGCTCATCCAGTTACTCGCCGAGATCGGTATTTTTTTCCTCATGTTTCATGCCGGCATCGAGACCCAACCACTCGAATTTTACCAGGCCCTGAAACGCTCGTTGGGGGTTGCCATCGTTGGCGCCATTGTACCCTTCACGGTCAGTTTCAGTGTTGCCCTGATGTTCGGTATGGACATGATCGCAGCGACCTTCGTCGGCCTCACGATGACGGCGACCGCGGTGGTCATTACGCTCAAAAGCCTGAAGGACCTTGGGCTGGTAAATACCCGCTTTGCACGCATCATTATTGCCAGCAGCGTGATTGACGACCTGTTGACACTGGTATTTTTTGGCCTCGTGATTGGGGTACTATCGGGCGGGACTTTTGAACCCAGCATCATTGTTATCACCCTGGCAAAAGTTGTGGCATTCGTCGCCGTGGCGGTATTCCTGGGGCGATTTGTTTATCCTCGGCTAACCCTGCCGTTTCGCTCCGAGGGCGGCAAGGGTTTCACTTTCATTCTAATGATGGCTCTCGCCCTGGGACTGTTTGCCGATGCCATCGGCCTGCATATTATTCTCGGCGCCTACCTGGCCGGTCTGTTCTTCGAAGAGAAGGTGGCGCACCCGAACCTGGTACGGATCGTCAAAGACCGCGCCTACGGAATCGCATATTCATTCCTGGGCCCGATCTTCTTCATTTCACTGGGATTCTCCATCAGCTTCGACATTAGTGCTTCCGGCGTGGCATTTATCGCCCTGCTGATGATCGTGGTGATTGTCGGCCAGATACTCAGTGCCGGCGGCATGGCTCTGCGCATGGGCCTGCCTCGTTACGAAGCGCTGACGGTCGGTGTCGGTATGTGCGGCCGCGCCGAGATCGCCTTTATCCTCGCCTCGCTCGCTCTGACCCAGGGCGCGATCGATCAAACCACTTTTACCGCACTGATTTTGACTGCGTTCGGGTTGAACCTGTTCACCCCGCTGGCCTTAAAGGGTTGCTCTGTGTTGCTCGCGGGTAAGGCAGTCCCGCAGGCGGATGCTGCCAGTGGACTGGTGCAGATTGACAAATTCATTACCCCGCTGGTCGAGGATCCACGCGAGCACCAACTTCAGCATGTGCTGCCTGACCTGGAAGGAACCGTGGTTATTTACGGTTACGGTCCCGAGGTTGCTTCGCTGATGGAGGAACTCGATAGTCGAGATGTGCCGATGGTCGTGATCGAAGAGGATGAGACCAAAGCGCGACGCTTGCTGGGCCGGGGTGTACGGGTCGTTTCCGCTTCGCTTGTCGATGGCGATCTGGATCTACGGCCGCTGGCAAATGCACGAGCGCTGGTGGCCAACGCCGAGGATGAACTCGATGCCCTGCTCGCGGTGAGTGCCCGCGAGCTTGGCTTCGCTGGCCCCATCGTCGCCCTGATCGACAATCCCAATCGTCGCGGGCCGATGCTACTTGCCGGTGCGACTGCGGCATTTACTCCTAACCACGTGCTCGCTGCCGCTATCGCAGTGCGTGCCAGCGCCAGGATTGGACCCAGGATAACGGGTGTACAGCCGCTTGGAAACCTGCTCGAAGTGGCCGAAGTGCGCGTCCATGACCAGACCCCGTTCGCGAACAGGACACTCGAGGAATCCGGAATCTACGCCGACACCGGAGCGCATATCGTCGGCCAGTGGGTGGACAATTCCCTCGATTCACCGCCGGCGAACGATGCGCTTCTCCTGCCCGGAATGATTCTTATAGCCGCCGGTAGTCCCGACAGCATCAAACGTCTCAGTGAGTTTGCTCGTCCCATCACGCAGGAAGGCACGATTGTGGTCGCTGGCTTCAGCGATGTCGGCAGTAAACTGGTTGAGATGCTTACCGATGCCGACGAATCCGTGTGTGTTATCGATAAAACGGCGCAGCCCGCTGTCGATGTGGTCGGAGACGTGCTGGATACAGCTGTTCTTGAGAGTGCTGGAGTGCGCACCGCCCGTGTGGTTATTCTTGCCTGCAAAAACGACAGCGCGACGCTACTCGCGGCGACCGTGGTGCGTGACTATGCCGCCGATGTGCCGATTATCGCCTGTGCTGAACTGGCAGACAATGTCGGACGCATTCAGCAGGCGGGTGCCGACTTCGCACTTTCGGTGAGCCAGGTGGCCGGGCAGTTGCTCGCCCATCACGTCCTCGGTGAAATGGTCTCGCAGCAGACCCGTATTAAACTATCCAAACTCGCCGCCGGCCAACTTGCCGGTCGACACCCGCTGGAATCCGGAATTCGCGAGCGCACCGGCTGCTCCGTGGTCGCGGTCGAACGCGCCGGGGAAATCATCATGGACATCCCGCCGTCATTCGCTCTCGCCGAAGAAGATGCTATTTACGTTTGCGGTACGACCAGGGCCTTCGACCGTTTTCACGAGGAATTCGCCGTTTCGTCAGGATAATTCGAGTGGTCAGATCACTGATGATCTTCAATCTGATACCAGTGGCTCCTTAGTTAAGCCTGTTCTCGATCCCAATAGAGTCGATGAACTCGCTAAATAGTTTTGGTGTTTTGTTACTGCCTGGCAGGGACAGAACCAGGTCGCATCGTGCGCTTGACTCGGATTCGCTCAAGCCGCCAAACCGCATTAAATCCATCGCCTTTACGCGTATTTCAGATTCGGTCAGTGCGAGTTCAGGATCACCCTTGCAGTTCTTGCGTTCGACCGCGAGGGTCTCACCATCGCTAGTCGTTACGCGCACACCGCTGCCCCAGGATAGCGGGTATCGTGAGGCGAATGGATCGACTACCTGCAAGCGCGTGGCCTGGCGTAGATCAGCAGTTTGGCTGCGTGCCTTTTCGGTAAATGAGTCGAGGTTGACCTCGCCATCCTGTAGCGCTATGGCGACGCAATGATATAACGAGAACTTCGCCTGGTACTCGTTTTCAGGCTCGGGCCGGTCACAGACGTCGAGTGCCGCCTGGTAAGTATCGACCTCGATACTTTGAATTTCGCATCCATTAATCTGCCTGGATAATTCCAACGCGCAATCAATCGCCGGATGCGTATGCCGGCAGCAAGGCCAGGGTTTAATAGAGGTGAGGGGTAGTTGCCAGGCATCATCGGGCGTGGCAAGAATAGCTTCTGGGACGGGGTCGACACACATGCCCGCAAACATGCCTTTATCACCTTCGAGGATTTCAGGCGATCCGGTAAAACCGAACGCGGCCAGTTCAGCGGCGAGCAGGCCCGATTCGCAGGCGCGACCCGCATGCAGATGCTTACTCATCGCAGCTGTCTCGATGAATTGCCAGAATCCGGATGATTGCGTACCGGCATTGCCGAGTGCATTGACTGTCGCTTCGAGATCGAGATCGAGTAGTGTTGCCGCCGCCATTGCCGAGCCGTAAGGTCCACAGGTGGCGGTGTTATGCCAGATCTTGTAATGGCCTGGGCCGACAGCGGCACCGATGCGGCACATCGCCTCGAATCCATGCAGAATAGCGCGTAGTATATTCTCGGCACTGGCACCGGTTTGTTCACCTAGCGACAATGCGGCGGGAACCACCACGCACCCTGGATGGGTCACCGAGGCCCGGTGTAAATCGTCGGTTTCGGTAATATGAGTGAGCGCAGCCATTAGCATTGCCTGGCGTTTATTATCGAGCCTGGTGCTCTTCGCCCAGGCGATTAGTTTTTCTCCAACTGGCGTGTTGCTACCGGCGTAGGCGCATGCAACCGCGTCGAGGGTAAACAGGGCGGCCGCTGTGAGGTCGTTGTCACTAATCGGCTTGTTTCGAATCAACTGGATCAGGCTGGATGTCAGGCTCACTAGATTCTCCGGAAAACAATGTAATCAATGTCTGTTTAGCAGGAGATTGAGTTTCGCATTTAATGATTGAAAATGGCAAGTTTTGATGCGCTTCAATTCGCACTGGTAAACCGCCGTAATTACACGTACTTTATTGATAAAGATCAAATGGACTGATTTGGACGATGCTAGTATCGAGAATAGTTAAATCAAGGTTGGTGAATCTTATGAAAAAAACTAAACAGGTGATCGGCGGTCCCTTAGTTATCAACGGCCGACAATTGTCACTGTCACGTGCTGTTCGTGCGGGTGATTTTGTTTATCTTACCGGGCAGATACCCATGCGCGGCGACTCGCCGATGACCGACGGCAGTATCGAGGACCAGACTCGTGCCTCGATCGAGGGTATACGCAATATTCTGCAGGAGGCTGGTTGCGAGCTCAGCGATGTCGTGAAGTCGATGGTCTGGTTGAAAAACCGTGAAGATTTTGCCGGTTTTAACGAGGTGTATGCTGAATATTTTACCGAGCAACAACCGGCAAGATCGGCGATAGTGTGTGATTTCCTCGTCGATGTTCGTGTTGAGATCGAGTGTATTGCCTACAAGCCGCTTGATGAGGTTTATACTTATTAGGGGCAGGGGTGAGGGGGAAACATGATTATAAACAAATTAATCAGATTAAATTTTCGGTTGCCGTTGCGGCGGATTTCTTCCAGGTAGCGATCGTGCGACCATTAGTCCGCTAATGGTTATCAGAAGTATGCCGATCCAGGAAATCCAGGCGGGCAGTGTGCCAAACATGAAATAACCGATGGCAACGGCAGCGACTATTTCAAAGTAAGTGAATGGCGCCAGGGTCGAGGCGGTTGTTTTGGAAAACGAATAAACGATAAGCGTCTGGCTGGAAGCGCCGCAAATAATCATCAGGACAAGCACCCATAGCAGATCGGAACTCACCGGCTGCCAGTAAAAGGGCAGGAATAAAGACAATACGCAAGTTGTAACCACTGCCCCCCACAGCGTCGTAATTAAGGGATGCGAGACGGTGCCGAGCTTGCGGTTGAGTGCCATTTGAATGCTGACGATCAGTGCGGACAGGAATACATAGAAGGTGCCAGTATTGATGGTTTTGAATTCTGGCCGCATGACGAGTAGTACACCCAGGAAACCACCGATCACACCAAGCCATACGGTCCAATGAACCCTTTCCCCCAGGAACAATACAGCCAGCAAAATTAGTAGAAAAGGGTAGGCATATAAAATGGCAATGGCGTCGGCAAAATCGACGGTTTGCACGCCGGTAACAAATGCAATCGTGCCCACAACCATGCTAAGCCCGCGCATAATTTGAATGCCTGGTCGGGCGGGCCTGAGTGCCGATCGACCGAAGCGATGCAGCACTATGGGCAACATGATCATGGCGAAGCCAAAAAAACGAAACCAGGTAATCTGGATAACGCTTAAATCATCTGTCAATAATTTCATCAAAGCGCCATTGAGTGAAGCGATACTCAAACCAACTATGACAAAAATGATGCCTTGTCGGCTGTGTGCTGAATGAGTCAGTGATTCTTTATCCTGCATTTTTTATCCTTAATCGACAGGCATAGAAGGCAAGTGTCGAGGTTAGCAATATGTAGATGGCGCTAGCCATGGCAAGGGTCTCCATGCTGGTGCCCCGATCAATGTACCAGCCGAGAATGACCGGTGACAAGGCAGTACAGAAAACCATTACCGAGGTACCTAGCGATTTTATCGACCCCAAATGCTTGCTGCCATACATTTCCGACCAGAAGGGTGCGGTGATAGTTGACTGAAAGCCCACGGTAATACCGGTTAGCGCAAGGAAGACGCCGCCCCAGGCCAGGCTTGAAGTTAGCGCTAAAATAACCAGGCCGACACCCATCGGCAAAGCCACCAACGGCACCATGCGTATCGCCCCGTATCGATCCACGAGGAATCCGGTGACGATCTTGGTGGCGACCGATATCAGCGCATACATGATAAATAATGAGGCCCATGCGGTTAATGACCAGTTTTTTGATTCCACCAGATGGACCTGATGGAAAATAAAACCGGTGAACATCAGCGGCTGGGACATTAGGCCGGGTGCAAACAGGTAAAACATTTTGTCTCGTACCACCTCGGCACGGGTCCATTGACGTCTACGGTAGTTTTGTTCGGGTTCATTTTCCTGTTGTAGCAGTTGCTTTAGGTAACGATCGTGGCGTCGATCATGGTTGCGCAGTAAATACAGAATTGCGGGTACCATAAACAGGACCAGTGCGATTCCCGAAATCAACCAACTCATGCGCCAGCCAACCCAGAGCAGCAGGGCGACCAGAATACTTGGCATCACCGCCTCGGAGAACGCGTAACCCATACCAGCCAGGGCTGTAGATTTGCCCTTGCTTTCATCGAGGTAACGCACCATTGCCGTGGCGCTGGTGATGAACATCAATCCCTGTCCCAACTGGCGTATCAAAAATAATCCGACGAACAAACTCAATACACCCACACTGATAGATATAACCCCACAGCCGAGGCCCAGGCCGAGTACGATGATTATTGAAAACTTCTTCAGTTTGATTCTATCGATGAGTGTGCCGCTCCAGATGATCACGACCGCACTGAGTAAGGTCGCCAGCGAGTAGATGCCGGCGAACTCGCCATCACTCAAATCCAGTTCAGCACGAATCTCGCCGCTAAACAGCGAAATCAGAAAGGTTTGTCCCGGTGAAGACCAAAAGGACATTAAGAATCCAAACAGCAGTAACTGCCATTCGGCACGAATGAGTTTAATCACGAATAATCACTATTGCGGGGGCAGCTTATTTATGTCATTTGGCTGATATAGCAACTAAGTGTACTGTTCCCAGAAATCAGATATCCCCGGAATTCAGCAGATTCTTGAGTGCCCGAATATGCTCGGGACCGGTGCCGCAGCAACCACCAATAATCTGCACGCCATGGTTTTTAACCCAGCCTTTGATTTCATCCGCATAGTCTTGCGGCGTACAAATTTCTTCAAAAATCCAGTCCGGCGCCAGAAACCGGCCGGTTTCGGCGTAGGCGAGTTTTGGCCCGGACCAGTGTTTTCCGAGTACTTCCAGGGCTGGACCGATATTTCCGATCTGGGTATGCATGATGCCCGCAGCCTGACCACCGAGCGGACTCAGGGTTTTAACCAGTGAGGCAAAATCATGCGTAGCCTCGGGGTTATCGGTGCTTTTCCAGCGTAAGCTTCTAACATCGATGCCGTCTTCCGCCATCATCGTGCTGTAGCCTATC
>QNFD01000070.1 GCA_003645435.1 Gammaproteobacteria bacterium
GGGAAAACACCTGTATTTGCTGAGTACCGGAACCGGGCTGGCGCCATTTCTCTCGATCATAAAAGACCCCGAAGTTTACGAACATTTTGAAAAGGTTATTCTGGTTCATGGTTGCCGCTATATCAACGAACTGACATATCAGCGCTTGATAACCCATGAACTTAAGCACAACGATTATTTTGGTGACAGCGTCAGGGAAAAATTGATTTATTATCCCGCGGTAACCAGGGAGCCTTATAAAAACTACGGTCGTATCACCAGTCTTTTGCAATCAGGCAAGCTGATTGAAGACATAGGCTCACCAGCCCTGAACCCGGAGGATGATCGGTTCATGTTATGCGGAAGTCCGAGCATGCTGGAAAGTCTTAGCGCAATACTAGATGGACTGGGATTTAGCGAAACCCGTAAAAACGATCTGGGAGAATATGTGATCGAGCGCGCTTTTGTGGAAAAGTAATATCGCGTTTTATTGCCGTCCCGTTAACTCGGAACCGTCATACCGGACTTGACCGAAGCGTCGGACCGCCGGTATCCAGTAAGTCGTTGAAACCACTGGATTCCGGCTTGCGCCGGAATGACGGGGAGTGTTATTGATATTCATGTCCCCAGTACACCGATCACTCTATTTCCCAGGTATTTCGCCAGCTACACCAAAAGTGTTACCCATGCCTTCGGTATAAAGTGTTACCTATGTGTCCGGTTCGGACCGGCTTAAAATGGCGCGCTCGGCGGGAGTCGAACTAGATAGGTAACTAGCTGATTTCAAGAAATAATTCTTTCTGTCCATCAAACCTGATTTTGAGACTCAACGTGCTCAGCAAAACCTGCTCCCGCTTCCGTGTAGATATTGAAAACGGCGCTTGCCCCCGATTGATACAATCTAGTCATATCATCAGGAAACCGTGCTGTTGCTGTAATACGACCAGGGAAAGAAATCTCATGTAGTTGCGCTAAGGCATCCAGATTGGCCTGTAGATTTGGCAGGGCCAGCATGACGAGTTTGATACTGTGGTCTTGCTCTATTTTGTCCCAGAAGTCAGCGTCACTCGGATCACCGTGTAACACATTGCGACCCATTGCCTGATGTCTTTTGACCGACTCTGTATCGAAGTCGATGCCGATAACCGTTTCGCCATGGAGTTCACGCATCTTGTCATAGGCACCGCTGCCGACTCTACCCATACCAAAAATAGCGATGGTTGCCCCGAGTGTATCCAGCAGTTCGTCATCTGGAAGCCTCTCGTCACGCTGAAATTTGCACCAAAAATTTCTGTGCAAACTGTAGATTTTGTCATCACTGATAATTAATCGCGAGGCAACAATAAAAGAGGCGGATATTGCTATGGCAATAACCACCAGCCATTCACCGTCAATCCAGCCGTTTGATACTGCAATCGCTGTTACGATCAGACCAAATTCACTGTAGTTGGTCAGGTTCAGGGTTGCTAACAGGGACGTGCGCGCGCGCAGTTTAAAACGCGTCATCAACGCAAAAATAAACGTGGATTTGACGAAGATAAAGGGCACAAGCAGGAGTCCGATGATCAATGCTTCCATCGAGAGCTGGCCTGCCATGCCAATCGTGAGGAAGAAGCCCACCAGAAACAGATCCTTGAAACTCAGCATCGATTTAGCCATCTCAGCTGATTTAGGATGAGTTGATATCAATAGGCCCATGATGAGTGCACCGAGGTCATCCTTTACACCGCCGAGCTCGAATAGCTCGGCTCCGCCCAATGCCAGGACCAGGCCGTACAGAATCATCAGCTCACCATGACCGGTTTTTTGCAACACATGATGAAACAAGGGACGCAGCGGAATAAGTAGCAACAGCAGCAGTGCCCAGGGTGACGGGAGTTTAGCGGAGGATGCTGCAATAAAAATCACCGCGGCGATGTCTTGCATAACCAGAATGCCGATAGCGATCCGACCGTGCAGGGATTTCATCTCGCCGCTATCTTCCAGAGACTTGACGACAAAAACAGTGCTGGAAAAACTTAATGCAAAGGCAATCAACAGTGAAAGCCTAAGGTCCAGCCCGGTGAAGAGAGGTACTTTTATCAAGGCCAGGGCAAAGATAGTCGCTCCAAACACGGTAATAATGATAGAAATATGCAGCAGGGTCACGGTCCAGACCTGTGGTCTTATCAATACCTTCGGATTTAGCTTCAGGCCAACAGTGAACAACAGCAACGTGATGCCAAGATCGGCGAGCTTCTGCAATGTCTCTCCGCTGGTAAAACCCAGGTAATTGAGCAGGAAACCGGTAGCCAAAAAACCAGCCAACGGAGGCAGGTTAACCAGTCTTGCTAGAAAACCCAGGCAAAAAGCCAGCGTGATCCAGGTGACATCACCTAGCGCTATGGCAACCCATTCAAAATCCATGGTTTTTAATCCCTCAGTCTATTCGTGAGTCATGCCTGTAACACATACCAGTAACCGCGCTATTAGTAAAGATGTGCAGTAACTTGAGCCTTGTGATCAATATAATTAATTACCGTATGTGTAATCTATTGTAAAGTGGAGAGCATTAATAACTATTAAAGTTTCACTACCACCAAACGAGGCATTTGGAATGAATGATGGAAATGATAAGGATTTTTTTGGTGAGCCCGGTCATGAACTAGGAAGCCAGTCAGATGATCCTTTTATGGGCTTTCTTCACAAGATTATACGGGTTGCCGTAAAAGTACTGGCGGCATTAATGGTTGCCGTCATTGTTTGGGGTATCGGTGATGTCATCTTTGTTTTATATCAACGTCTTGTCCAGCCGCCATTTTTACTGTTAAGCATTGGCGATATCCTGGCAACATTTGGTGCCTTCCTTGCTGTTTTAATTGGCATAGAAATATTTATTAATATTACCCTCTACTTAAAGACTAATGTTATCCCAGTCAGACTGGTTGTCGCGACTGCACTGATGGCTATCTCACGTAAAGTGATAATCTTTGACTTTGAAAAGATCACTCCTCAATTCGTACTTGGAACAGCTGCTGTTGTTTTAGCTTTAGGAATTACATACTGGCTTATTACGAAAAAAAGCTAATTATCTCGAGTATGCGAACTTGTTAGCAAAGTAAGTAGAATGACCAACATGCACAAAAAGAAGGTCTGGATTTCTATAGGGATGTCAGTAGGTACCTGGGCATCCCTGAGTGGTGAGATTCACAGGTTGGCAAGTCGCCCAATCAACTTGCGGCTTTCCTCGAGAAATAGAATCGACGCAGCCACAGCAATGGCTGTTAACCAATCAATAAGGCTTAGACTCGTAGTCGAAAAAATTGTCTGTGCAGGAGGCCATTGTACGGCAATAACTTGCAGCACGATCACCGCAGTTAGTGACGACCACAACATGCGGTTACTGAAAAAATGCCTGTTTAGGGACGTTCCTTCTTCGACGCGGGCATTGAACACGTTGAAAAACTGGAATAGCACGAAGGTTGTGAAAGCGAGGGTTATCGCGCGGGCCTCGGTGCCAGTTTGCATGCCGTAGTACAAAACCGCGAGTGTGCCGACCATCATCGTGGTCCCATAAGCAATAATTTTCAGCAGCCGCTTTTGTGGGATCAGCGACACCGTGCGTGGACGGGGTGGTTCGTCCATGATGTCCGGCCGCGCGGCGTCGACTGCCAGCGAGATGGCGGGTGGGCCATCCATGATCATGGCCACCCACAAGATCTGGATAGGATTGAACGGTTCCGGCAATCCCACTAAGGGTGCAAAAAACACGGTTAGAATTGCACCCACGGTCGTGGACAGTTGGAATCGAATGAACTTAACGATGTTGTCATAAATCGTGCGACCGCCCCGCACCGCACTGACAATACTGGCGAAGTTGTCATCGGTGAGCACGATACTGGCTGCTTCTTTGGCGACCGCCGTACCGGCAATACCCATCGCGACACCGATATCGGCATTTTTTAGCGCTGGTGCATCGTTCACACCATCACCGGTCATCGCAACCACGTGCCCCCTGGCTTTCAATGCACGAACGATTCTCACTTTGTGGGCCGGTGTTACCCGGGCGATGACGGCGACCGCCTCGATTCTTTCGGCCAACTCATCGGTACTGAGTTGATCGAGGTCGATGCCGCTCATCACGTCACCTTCTAACCCAAGTTCTCGTGCTATCGCGGCACCCGTGTCTTTATGATCGCCGGTAATCATCTTGACCGAGATGCCCGCGCCCTGGCATTGTGCTATAGCCTGTTTTGCTTCAGGTCTGGGGGGATCCAAAAGCCCAACCAGGCCGACGAAGGTCAGGTCCACGATACTGTCGATCAAATCGCTTAACGGATCGAATTGTTCGATAGGAATTTCTCGTGATGCAATTAACAATCCGCGCAATCCGTCTTGCGCTAAGGTTTTGTATTCGTCATTGATGCGTTCGCGCTGATCGTCATCAAGTTGCTCTTCGCCGTATGGGGACAGAATCTGACTGCAGCGTTGCAGCAGGACATCGGGCGCGCCTTTCACAAATACGCGGACTATTTCTCCATCTTTGTGGAAGGTGGCCATGAACTTGTGAGCCGAATCGAAGGGTAGTTCTGCAATGCGCGGCAAGGTCGTCAGTGCAGTTTCCGCGTCGAGGCCGCCTTTGGTTGCCAGAACCAGTAGTGCCGCTTCCATCGGATCGCCAACGGCCCGCCCATCGTCAACACGACTGTCGTTACAGGAGACTAACGGAATCATCAACGGGTCAAGATTAAACCTGGAAGTACTGTCCGAATTGATCACCCCTGCCGAGCCATAGCCTTGCCCGGACACCGAGAAATGCGCTCCCTGGAAATAAAATGCGCGCACGGTCATTTGATTCAGCGTCAGCGTGCCCGTCTTGTCCGAACAGATGACCGTTGTACATCCCAGCGTCTCGACGCTGGCGAGGCGTTTGACGATGGCGTGATGCCGTGCCATGCGTTGCATTCCCAGCGCAAGTGTTACCGTGACCACAATGGGCAAGCCTTCGGGAATCGCCGCTACGGCCAGAGCGATCGACTCGGTAATAACCTCGACCAGATCCTCTCCACGCAGTAATTCCAGAAAAAACAGGAGACTAACCAGGACGATTGCCACCACGCCCAGGCGTTTGCCGAGCTGGTCAACTTGAATCTGCAGGGGACTCAACAAATCTGGCGCGTCAGCGAGTTGTTGCGACAGTCGGCCCATCTCGGTCTGCATGCCGGTGGCGGTGACTATCATTTCACCACGACCGCGCGTCACCATGGTATTCATGTACACCATGTTGCGGCGATCGGCTAGCGATAGACCCGGCTTTGAAATTGCGTCGGTTTGCTTATTGACGGTCAGAGATTCGCCGGTCAGGGCAGATTCGTCGACATCAAAATTCACCGCTGCCACGAGCCGCCCGTCGGCCGGCACCTGGTCGCCTGCTTCCAGGAGTACTATATCTCCTGGCACTAGCTGCTCGGCATCAATCAATTGCTTGTTGCGATCACGCCTCACGTGCGTACTTACCGGCAGCATTTTCTTGAGCGCCGCGAGACTGAGCTCGGCTCGGTATTCCTGGTAGAAGCCGACGATTGCGTTAAGAACAACTACCGCGAAGATCACGAGTGCATCCTTAAAATTGCCGATCAGGGCCGATAGAACGGCGGCACCGATGAGTACCAGAATTATGGCGCTACGAAACTGGGTAAAAAAAAGCCACCATGCGGATGGCAGAGGTTTTTCGAACAGTCGATTGGGGCCTGCTGATTCGAGGCGCGTGAGAACCTCCTTTGACGTCAACCCCGTGCCAGCGTCTACCGCGAGCTGCGTCGCTGCGTCGGCCGGTGTAAGCTGGTGCCACTCTACGGCTTCGTCATGATTCATGCTTGATCTTAACAATTGATCTTCTCCTGGCCGGGTCATCGACAAATATCAAACCTTTATTTGACCGAAGAAAATTTGCCCATTGCCCCGTCAGCTGTGCAGCATCAGAACCGGAATTGATGCGCGTTTGAGCATGTACTCAGTTACGCCTCCGAATACCAACTGGCTCATTCTATTTCGACTGTAGGCACCCATCAGCAACAGATCGGAACCCGTGGATTTGTATGCTTCCACAATCTCTACTGTTTCGTCTTTGCCCCGAGTTGAAACATGTTCTGACTGGATACCCCAGTATTTTAAATAGGTTGTCAGTTGACCAGATTTCGGGCCCGCCCGTGTTTCAGCCCCACAGGTAACGATTGAGACTCGATCTGCCTGCGTCAGTAATGGCATAGCCGCGGCAACAGCCTGGGTAGCCTCGACACTTTGGTTCCAGGCGATACAGATGCGCTTGCCGACTGTACGCTTTTCGGTTTGAGGCAGCACCAAAACCGGGCGTGACGACTTCAGTAGCGACGCCGACAAAAATTGCCTCGCAAGTGTTCCACCTTTTTTTAAGGGCCGAGACAGCACCAGTAAATCCGACATTGGCCCCATGATTCCAATTACTTTGTTGGGGGAGCCCGTCTTTTCCATCCAGACAGCACCCGGTTTAACGCGTGGATGGCGTATGAGGTCATAACCGTGACGCTCAGCAAGCCGTGAGAACAAGGCTTTCGCCCTGGTTCCCGCTTTCTTTGCATTTTTCGGCTTCGGTGTGACCAGCCATTCGACGTCTTCGTTTGCTAATCCCGTTAAACCTGGAGTGGATGGCAGTTCAATCGGCGAGTCCCGGTGCGGCCGAATATGGCAGCCAATAACATTGGCGCCTACTTTATGACCGAACGTAAACGCTGTGTCTAATGCGACAGCGCACTCGGGCCGGTCAGCAACTGGAACAAAAATGACTCGCATGTTAGTTATCCTATGGAACTCACTAGTATCCCCACTTAAATGTGGGCTTTGATTTCACGTTACATCCGCACACATTTCATTCTTTTAATGTTACTGGGCTAACAAATTTAACAGGCTTGACAGCCAAAACCGAACAGTCGATTTGATTAAGAATAGCTTCTGCGGTATTTCCAATAATAAATCCAGGTATACCTGTACGGCTGATGGTACCCATCACGATGAGCTCTACGCCTTTTTCTTTTGCATATCCAGGCAATTCCTTTACTGGATCTCCTCTAATTAGAGAGATTATCGGTTTAAGATAATTGGCAGTCTCTATACCTTGTGCGCGAGAGTAGCTATTTACGGTATCTTCTAACCAATTTCTGCGCCTGCTCTTCTCTTCAAGAATTAGTTTATCGACATCGGCATCTGAAAGGCCTGTGCGCCGAGATCGAAGAAAGCTCTCGAAAATGAATTCCCAAACATGAAGGATATGCAGCTCACTACCATCTGCTAAAGCCAGGGACGAGGCCATTTCGAGGAGCTGCCGATTCAGGGCCTCGCTTTCAGCATTTTCCGGTTCGTAATCGAGTCCAACGAGAATCTCTCGATAGCCTTGCTGCTCCGTCGACTTGATCAACCAAACCGGACACGGACATTTACGCAAAAGTTTTCTATCCAAACCACCAAATAACTGATGCTCAAAACCCTCACTATTACCGACCGATTTAATTAACAAATCTCGTTGGTGCTGCAGCACTTCGCGGATGATTTCAACAAAGGCTCTACCAGTCAGAACCTTAACTTCAATTGCTATCCCGGTTAAGGATGCGCTCTGCATAAGAGATTGTAGTTTTTCGTATCTTTGTTCAACCAGTTTATCCACCAGGCCGTCCAACCCGAATTCCTGTGCCTTCTCTATATCTAATACGTCGACAACATCGACCAGGGTAATCTTCGCCTGGTTGTTTTTTGCTATTGTTATCGCATGCGCAAAAGCCGAAAGGTTATCTACTTCTGATTCCGCGACAAATAAAATATTAGAGAATCGTTGCATGGCTGCCACCTGGAATAAGAATATACATAAGATACACGGTCACCAATAAATGATTACTTGTTTTTAGGGAGTAGATTCCGCCTTTATGAGTGGGGAACTCACGTAACAGACGGTACGTTCGTGGCGTAAGCGAAGCCTGGGTCATTGCGATACTCCTTAGGTAATAAGGCTTAGATTAATGCTATTCCGTTGAGCGCCCGATATCAATGACGTATATCAATAAATCGATCGTCAATTGCGAATTCTCTCCAACTCCAAAGCAATCAGCAACTTTGCGCGGTTAGTTATTCAGCAATAGGCTGAACGTGCGCTGACGGGAAAACCGACCTTCAAGTTCAAGCTGGTAACTTCTAGAGTCGACCCGGTGGAGGCTGTGTATCAGCTATGCAGGTCCACGATTAGGTATAATGTACTCATTAAGGTCATGCGGATTTGCATATTCAGAAAAGCATCGCAGCTCGCAGAGCTTTCATTTGGTTGGCGCTTAAGTTTAATGTGTAGCAGTTGAGGAATTGAAAAGATGAACTGGAAGCAAGGGCTCCGCCAGCCTGGTGTACCTGCGGCACTCGGGGCTGCATTATTGTTTGGGGCGGGAACACCACTGGCAAAGTGGTTGCTTGATGCTATCAATCCGTGGCTGTTGGCAGGATTGCTCTATTTGGGTTCGGGAGTCGGACTAACACTATATCGTCATCTGAGCCATGCCCCAACCGTTCGGCTTCCCCGAAGCGAGGTAGCGTGGTTTGCCGGGGCGATTTTAGCGGGTGGAATCATCGCGCCAGTGCTGTTGATGTTCGGGCTAACAGGTATGCCGGCATCCGGAGCCTCCCTTCTGCTAAATGCCGAAAGCGTGTTCACCGCGTTGCTCGCGTGGTTTGCATTCAAGGAGAACTTCGACCGGCGCATCGCACTGGGCATGTTTGCCATCGTGGCTGGTGCGATAGTGCTGAGCGTACCATCAGGTGCGCGTATAATCGGACTGTGGCCGACGCTGGCCATCCTGGGTGCATGTTTCGCATGGGGTGTTGACAATAATTTGACCCGCAAGGTCTCGCTTACTGATGCCACCTGGATTGCTTCGGTAAAAGGTTGGGTATCCGGTATCGTCAATCTAAGTCTGGCCTTTTTGCTAGGCGCGACTATGCCAACATTTCAAAACCTGGTAGGAGCGATGACGGTTGGCTTATTTGCCTATGGGGTAAGTTTAGCCCTGTTTGTAGTGGGTCTTCGTCACTTGGGTACTGCACGCACAGGCGCATATTATTCAGTTGCACCGTTCTTCGGAGCTTGGCTCGCCGTGCTGATGGGGGAGCCAATCACTTTACCGTTACTCTTGGCCGGAACATTAATGGCGCTAGGTGCCTGGTTGCATCTAACCGAACGCCATGAGCACAGGCACGATCATGAAGAGATAGAACACAGTCACGAACATTTTCACGACGAACATCACCTTCACGCGCATGACTACCCGGTGACGCCAGGCACCAAACATAGCCATCGGCACCGGCATGAACCTCTGATCCACACACATCCACATTTCCCAGACGCTCATCACCGGCACGACCATTAATGTTTGCATCTAAGCTATGCAACAGTAAATGAAGATCTGCTCGGACGGAAATTGATCGGTCGTGATAAGAAACTGTTTGTCTGAAACCTGCCGTTTGGAATGCTCGGCAGCAATGTCGATTCTCTAGCCAAGGAAACCATCAAGGGCATGGATATTGTCTGTTACATGTTCTCATTCATTTGTTCCTTTATCAATGACGGGTATGTGTCGATCAGAGACTACTCGAAAGGAACATATTGGACCTCTCGAATGGCTGCTGTGGGTGAAAGCGGTCAATCAAGCTCGATCAAATCCGACACTGTCTGTAGGATCGAATCCCAACTACTACAATTCATCATCTGATCTTGCATGCATCGAGACCTGTCGTAGCGATAACTTCGAAATCTGTACGGCTTCCCTTGGTCGGATACCCTGTTTACGATAAAGACCACACGCAACCGTGGTTTGCGTTTTCGCAATGGTGAATTTGCGATGATGGGCATGGAGATCGAAGGCAGGCCGCTGATGCGCGCCTACAGTATGGCCAGTGCAAACTATGAAGACCATCTTGAATTTTATAGCATCAAGGTTCAGCAGGGGGCGCTTACCTCCCGCTTGCAACATATCATTGCAGGCGATGAAATATTAGTAAGCAAGAAACCCACGGGGACATTATTGTGGGATCGTTTGCGGCCGGGAAAACACCTGTATTTGCTGAGTAC
>QNFD01000071.1 GCA_003645435.1 Gammaproteobacteria bacterium
CCCTGCGGCGGTACGCATTTGCGATTGCAGTGCGTATTCATCCTGCGCCTGGCGCGAGATACCAAATTTGTTAATAATATTTTCTGCGGTTAAAAGCATCGGCATATAAGCGTGTTCGGCATGCCTGGTAACATTCGGGTCCTTTTCATCCGCGACCCATTGCAGGTATTGATTTTGCACCGCGGAAATATTGTCCTGACCCCCGGCGACGACGATATCCATACCGTCGACGATGATTTGTTTAGCCGCGGTTGCAATCGCCATTAAACCCGACGAGCACTGACGGTCTATGGTCTGCCCCGATACCGAACAGGGCAACCCGGCAGCAAGCGACGACAGGCGTCCGATGTTCATGCCCGCGGTTCCGCCGGTTAACACCGCGCCGACGATGACATCATCAATTTCGACTGCCTCGACACCCGAACGCTCGACCGCGTGTTGAATCGCGTGCGCCATCATCGTCGGCGACTTGATATTGTTGAGTGAGCCGCGGAAGGCGAGTCCAATAGGTGTACGGGCGGTCGAAACTATGGCAGCGTCTTTCATCTTGATTCCTTAAAATATAGTTAATGTGGATTTACCTGGAGGGTACATAATCGGACAGCCTGGCGCCATCCCTGACCAGGGTTTCGAGCAACCGCGCAGGCTTAAACCACATGTTTCCGTAATCTCCTAGCTGCTCCTGATACTGTTTCATACCAGCCAGCACGGTGTCGAGCCCTATTTCATCGGCGTAATGCAGCGGCCCGCCGCGCCAGGCCGGAAATCCGTAACCATTTACCCAGATCAGGTCGCAATCCCCTGCCCGGTAGGCAATGCCGTCATCGAGTATCTGGATACCCTCGTTGATTAACGGATACAGGCAGCGTTGCAGGATTTCCTGGTCCGATAGTTGCCGACGCTCGATCCCGAGTTTACCGGCCAGTTCTTCACAGAGTTTTACCACCTCGGGATCGCTGGTCTTTTTTCGGCCTTCGTAAAAATAACTACCGCGCCCCGTTTTCTGACCATAGCGACCAAGTTCGTAAAGCCTGTCCTGGATCGCCTGGTAACTCGGGTCGTGGGAAAATTCCCCACGGCGTGATTCTCGTATGCGGTAGCTGACATCGATGCCTGCCAGGTCAGCTACCGACACTATACCCATCGCCATGCCAAATTCGGTGAGCACGGTGTCAATCTGTTCAGGGCTTGCGCCTTCGAGCAACAACCGCGATCCCTCTCGAAAATAAGGTTCGAACATGCGATTGCCGACGAAACCAAAGCAGACGCCGACAACCACGGGTAGCTTGCGAATGCGCCTGGCGAATTTTAGCGTGGTCTGTAACACGTCTACAGCGGTCGCCTCGCCGCGCACTATTTCGAGTAGGCGCATGATATTGGCGGGGCTAAAAAAATGCAGGCCGATCACGTCTTGCGACCGCGAAGTCACCCTCGCGATAACATCGAGATCGAGCGTCGAGGTGTTCGATGCCAGGATCGCGCCTGGTTTGCAAATCTTGTCCAGTTGTTTGAATACGGATTGCTTGATCGACAGATCCTCGAATACGGCCTCTATGATCAGGTCGGCATCGGCCAGGCCTGCCATGTCCAGCGTGCCGGTGACGGTTGCCTTCAGCGTTTCGGCTTTGTCTTCGTCGATGCGGCCCTTCTCCACCGAACGATCATAATGCCTGGAGATATTGCTGAGGCCGCGATCGAGCGCCTCGTTATTGGTTTCTATCAGCGTGACCGGCAGGCCCGCATCAAGGCAAGCAATGGTGATGCCGGTACCCATCGTGCCCGCACCGATAACCGCGATCGAATTGATCTCGCGTGCCGCTGTATCGCGCGTGACTCCCGGTATCTTTTGCGCTTCTCGCTCGGCGAAAAAAAGATGCGTCAGACCACGCGCCTGGGGTGTATCGAGCAATTCCAGGAAAGCCTTTTTGTCCCGCTCCAGAGCTTGCTCTAACGACAGTTGGGTGGATAACTCTATCGAATTCAAACAATATTCGGGAGCTAGCTGGCCAGCCGATTTAACCGCAATTTCATCCCTGGTATTCCTGAAAAAATCAGCATCTACCTGGCTCGTATCAACCTGTATGTCACTGCAATGCCGCCTCGGTGCGCGATTCGATAATAAACCCTCGCAATAGCTCAGTGAGGCCTTATCGAAATCCTCATCGTCACTTACCACTCGATCGACCAGGCCAACCGATTCGGCCCTCACCGCGCCAATCGGATTGCCCGACAGGATCATCTCGGTAGCCACCTGCAGGCCCGCAAGACGCGGTAGTCGTTGCGTACCGCCGGCGCCGGGAAACAGGCCCAGTTTGATTTCGGGTAATCCCAGTTTTGCCACTTGTCGGGCGATGCGATAATCGCAGGCCATGGTCAGCTCAAGCCCGCCACCCATGGCGAATCCATTGATCGCTGCAACTACTAGCTTCGGTGCGTTATCAATCGCATCGATCAACGCATTTAAATCGGGCGCCTGCCATAGCTCACCGGTCTTGAACTCCTCGATATCAGCGCCGCCGCAGAATAAAGGCAGGCTTGAATCAATGATCACCGCATCGATACTGTCGTTATCGAAAGACTGGCGTAGAGCTTGCAAAAGCAAAGTCCGCAACTCCAGCCCCAGAGCATTAACCGGCGGTGAGCTCATCGTAATCACTGCAATGTTGTTGAAGAGTCGAATGTTAATCATTGATGTTGGCTCGTAACCCGGGTAATTCAGGAACAGTTTACAATGGCACTTACTTAACCTTTTAGAACTCGTCATTGCGGCCTCCGAGCCGCAATCCAGCGCCCTATGGATGCCGGCGGTCCGACGCTTCGGTCAAGCCCGGGATGACGACGATTTTGGCCTTAAGTAAGTGCCATTGGGAACAGTTTACTCAATTGGATAAGATTGTAGGGTATTATCTGATGCTAAATAAGCAAGTCGATTTGCATTAGGAGCAGCTATGGAGCTGAGCCTGTTAAGCCATTAAACTGCCCTTGATATATAGCAGCCAAATCGGAATAAATGAAAGCCCTACTATTCAGGGCTAATTGTTTAGTTTTAGGAATTGCACTTATTTTATGAATCCACGCGCCATAACATGATAACCCTGCCGACCTGGTTGTTTTTCTTACTGGTAATCACCGCGTTTCTTTTATTTTTGGATCGTGTATTGCTGCCCGGGTTTCGTTGGTATCTACGTCGGCGTGTGAACCGGGTTATCGAAGAAGTGAATGCCAGGCTCGATATCGAAATCAGGCCTTTTCAGCTCACCCGCAAACAGGCACTGGTCGATCAGCTTGTGTTCGATGACAAGGTAGTTGAAGCGATGAAGGCCTATGCGACCGAGCACCAGATGCCTAAGGAAGTCGTGCAGACGAAAGTATTTCGTTACGCCAACGAAATTGCCCCGTCCTTTAATGCCTACGTATATTTCCGTTTCGGATACTGGCTCGCAAAAACACTGGGCCGCATGTTGTACAGGGTCCGTGTAGGGCTTTATGACCAGGGCGAATTAAAAAATATTGATCCAAGTTCGACTGTTGTATTCGTGATGAATCACCGCAGCAATATGGATTACGTGCTCGTGTCTTTTCTGATCGCTGAGAAAACCGCGCTATCCTACGCGGTTGGTGAGTGGGCGCGAATCTGGCCTTTGCAGACCCTGATTAAATCGATGGGCGCTTTTTTCGTTCGCCGTAACTCACGCAATGCGCTGTACCGAAGCGTACTCGAACGCTACGTCAACCTGGCGACACGTGCGGGTGTATGCCAGGCGGTCTTTCTCGAAGGCGGATTAACCCGGGATGGATTGTTACGCGAACCTAAGCAGGGATTTCTCGATTACATGCTACGCGATTATCACGCTGACATTGACCGTGATGTGGTATTCGTACCCGTTGGGATAAATTACGATCGCGTCATCGAAGACATGAGTTTGGTACGTAAGCTTGATCCGCAGGCCGCCAAAAGAAGCCGATGGTTTGTTGCCAAAACAACATTCAAATTTTTCCTGAAAACATTGTTGATGAATCGAAAAAAACGCTGGCTGCGATTTGGCTACGCGAGTGTTAATTTCGGCAAACCACTATCGGTGTTTCAGTATTCCCAGCAAAATGCGATTGATCTGAGCGCGATGGATCAACCCGCGCGATTTGAACATATAGAAAAACTTAGTCATCGGTTGATGGCCGAAATTGCGGACGTGGTTCCAGTGTTGCCGATTGCACTGATGTGCGAAGTGATTATGGAAAAACAACTTGAATGGTGTAGCGAACTGGAACTGAAGACGCTTGCCAGCCAACGCATAGAGCAATTGCAGCAACAGGGTGCACCCATCAAATTGTCTGCGAGCGCGTGTGAAGACGTGTTGTCCGCCGCATTGACGATGCTTGAAGGTCGCGGGTTTATCGAGACCAGGGACAATCTAGTTCGTGCCAAAAGCGATACACTCGACATATTAAAATACTATGCCAATTCGATTGCACACTGGAAAAATGAATCAAGCGGGCCAGGCCCTGATTGATGGACGCAGGCTGCTAGGCTAGGCGGTATTGTTGCCGTAGGTCACCCGCAGGACCTTCTTGTCCATCTTGCCGACGCTGGTTTTCGGTAAAGACTCGACAAATTCAACCCGTTCCGGTATCGCCCATTTCGATAGTCGGCCCTTATCGACCTGCTCTCGAATTGCATCCTGGATTTCGCTAACTGATAACTTCGATTCCTGCGTCCGTACGATAACCAGCATCGGTCTTTCACCCCATTGTTGATCGGGGATTCCGAATGCGGCTACCTCGCCTACCCCGTCGCAACGCGAAACGATGTCTTCGAGTTCGAGCGACGATATCCATTCACCGCCGGACTTGATGACATCCTTGATGCGATCCGTGATCTGTAGCGATCCATGCTTGTCGATGTGGCCGACATCGCCGGTATGCAGGTACCCGCCCTGCCAGAGTGCCTCGGAACCCTGCGCATTGCCGGTATAACCCTGGGTTAAACAGGGCGTGCGCACCACCACTTCTCCGGTTGATTCACCATCGTGCGCTACCTCGTTCATATCGGCATCGACAACACGGAGATCAACCATCACCATCGGCTGGCCGGTCTTACAGCGCCGCGCAAGACTTTCTTCGTCGAGGCTAACCTCGTGTATGCCGGACATATCGGCAATGGTCAGGACAGGACAGGTTTCCGACAGGCCATAACCTGTAAAGGCGTTGATGCCGCGCTCTGCCGCTTCCTTCGCCATGCCACGCGGAAAGGCCGAACCGCCGATAACAACTTTCCAGTTCGATAAATCTATCGCATTCGCTTCCGGGGCGGTTAGTAACATATGCAATATGGTCGGAACGCAGTGTGAAAAAGTCACGCCCTCACGTTCAATCAGGTTAAGCAAAACCGCGGGTTCATAGCGTCCTGGGTATACCTGCTTGACACCCATCAGGGTAGCGGCATAAGGCATGCCCCAGCCGTGCACATGAAACATCGGCGTAATCGGCATATACACATCACCGCGGTGAAATCGACTACTGGTATCACCCGTACCCAGGCCCGCCAAAATGGACAAAGTGTGTAATACCAGTTGCCGATGACTGTAAAAAACACCCTTGGGATCGCCCGTGGTGCCGGTCGTGTAGAAGGTAGTGGCAGGCAGGTTTTCATCGAAGTCTTTAAACTCGAATTCCGCGTTTGCTGTCGCGAGCATGGCTTCATATTCGATTGCACAGGGTTCGGCCAGTTCGGGTTCCGAACCCTCGCGCAGCAATACCAGTTTTGTTGGTCTTTCAAATCGATGCCGGATTTGCTCGACGATGGGCAAAAAATCGGCGTGCACGAGGATGACATCATCCTGCGCGTGATTAATCGTATAGAGAATTTGCTCGGGCGAGAGGCGGATATTGATGGTGTGCAGCACGGCGCCCATCATCGGTATCGCGAAAAAACATTCCAGGTAACGATGATTATCCCAGTCCATCACCGCAACCGTATCACCCTGGCTAACGCCTAATGCCGCAAGACCACTAGCGAGCCGGCCTATACGCGAGTGCAGGGTTCGATAGTCATAGCGCATGGTATCGGCACTGACAATTTCCTGATCCGGATTGCAGGCTAATGGTGTGTACAGCAGGTGTTTTATCAGTAGTGGGTAGCTATAGGCCGAAGCAGCATGCGTTTCAATCATATTTTGATTCCTGATCTACCGTTACAGGGCAATGATTTTATCAGGCATTGGCTTTGGGGGCCTGTGATAAATTTCGAATCGGCATTTTGTACCAAAGCTCCTTCTCCCCTCGGGGGAGAAGGTTGGGATGAGGGGGTTCTTTTAGACTTTCCCCCTCAAGCTTCCGCTCCTGCTCACGCCCCTTACCTACATCCATGTAGGCAACCCCTGCCCTCGCGAAGCGTCGCACCGCCCCGGAGGGGAGAGGGGGTAATACTTATTTCCAGGCGAATAGTGGTTGCTCGAAATGGGCTACGCGTGTGTTTTTACCCAGCATTGCTACCTCTCTGAACTGGTATGCGATTGCGGCCGTGGGCGCCGCGAACCAGTCATTACCTAGCGGCATTTTTATCACGGGGCTGTCGCTTTCGGGGATTGACTCCAGGATTGGCGAATCACCACGCAACAGCTCGCTAACCGGTATGCGATGAATCGACTCGACTTCATCTGGATTGGTGGTTAACTTAAGGTCGGAACCTCCCCAGACCACAACTGGAGTAATCACGAAGCCGGAACGCGTTGCATAATCGTCGAGTCTCCCCAAAACACTGTCAAGTCCCAGATCTAGACCCACTTCTTCATGCAGTTCTCTCAAGGCAGCCTGCTCTGAAGTTTCACCCGCATCGATGCGCCCACCCGGAAATGCTCTTTGTCCTGGATGATAATTTAGTTTAGATGCACGGACGGTGAGCAGAAATGCAACCAGCTCAGAATCCGCCTGGTTAAAGGGAATTGCGCCGAAATTTGAATTCGTATTGCAATTGGTCAGGGTAATTGCGACCGCTGCATGCTTTTTGCCGGTACTATCGATGGGTCGTATATCGAGTGATTTCAGGTTCGCAGATACAGTATCGCGTAACAGCCTGTTAAATTTTAGCTGGCTAGCCACGTTTGATAACTAGAACGAGATACCTGGCTGCCCCGGATTTATGCAGATTCCGGGCGAGCCAATGGCACCGACAGATAGACACCAAATTCTTCACCGATATCACAGCTGACACGCGCATGCACACGACCCTGTCGATCCTGGAATCTCTGGTAGTCTTCTACCGGGAAAATGCCCTCGTGCCAGATACCGGGATGAATATAAAGCCCCTTGCTGCCATCACACCAGAAAGCAATCACCTTATCCGGGGTCAAATCATCACCGGGTAAGGCGGCTGGAACGACGAAAGGTTTTTTATCCATCGGGTAAAACATCTGGCCGCCATCGGGATGGTAATTCAAATGCCACAGTAAAACCTGGTCGCGTGCTACTGTTTGGCGCTCTGACGACGCGGCCTGCGGATCGGTCGACCAGCCCAGCACATAGTGCCCATCGACCGCCTCGTTAGACCCCATTAACACATCGCCCTTCCATTCACCGTGAAAAATACCCTCGACAAAACCACCCTCGTTGCCCGTATCCGCGTCGACCGGACGCCAGTCCTGTGCCGGCCAGGTGACTATTTCTATTTCGAAGTTATCGGGATCATCGACCAGGTAGCCGTACCCCTTAACAGACTGTTCGGTCGCCTCGATCACTGGTACTTCAACCAGTTCAAGCGTGGGTTTTTCATTTGCTTCAAAAATATAATTTGGGGCTGGTTGATTCATAAACTTACTCTTTTAATATATTGAAATGATAAAAAATGGTTTGATCATCGATATTCAGGTCAGGATCGAATGCCCGATTCGGATCGTCTCTTTGACCAGGACATCGAAATCTTCGTACCTGCTGCGATGATTCGCAATTGCGACTCGTATACAGTGACGCTCATTTAAAATAGTGGTCGAAGGTGAGGCAATGCCCTGCTCCTGTAACTCGATCACAATTTCCTGGTTGAGATCATTCATAGCCGGCTCGTCGATATCGCCGGGATCAAATCGATAACAGACGATATTAAGGCCAATTGGAGCAGCCAGTTCCAGGTCCCGTTCGCTTTCGATCAAGTTACCGAGGTATTGTGCCTGATCAAGGTTGCGGGAGATCATCCGGCCCAGCTTTTTGGTGCCGTGTTCTTTCATCGTCATCCAGATTTTTAAAGCTCGAAACGATCGGCTCAACTGCACCCCGTATTCTGAAAACCAGACAGGCGCGGAGGCCAGCCCCCGCTCCGCCTTTAGCAGGTACTCGGGTGTCAGCGCAAAACTGTCGTGATGGGCTTTTTCATCACGCACTAAAACACAGCTTGCCTCGAACGGGACATGCATCCATTTGTGCAAATCGAGTGTAATCGAATGCGCGCGCTCGATTCCGGTTAATTGCGCCCTGGCCGTATCCGACAGCATCGCTATCGCACCAATGGCGCCATCCACATGAAACCAGATACCATACTCGTCACACATATCGGCTATCGCCGGCATATCATCGATAGCGCCGGTATTGACGGTACCGGGTGTCGCAATAATACATATCGGCCGGAATCCCGAACGCAGATCTTTATCGATGGTGTGTTTAAGTGCCTGCAGATTGATAGTGAAATCGTCATTCACTTCTATCTTTCGCAGGCAATCACTTCCCAGGCCGAGTAGTTCAACCGCTTTCTGAATGGAGCTATGTGCTTCAGTCGAGGCGTATACCGTTAGATTTCTAGCCATCGACTGAATCCCATGCTTGCGTACGTCGACTCCGGCCAGGGTGTTCCGCGCTATAGTCAGGCCAACCAGGTTCCCCATGGATCCGCCGCTCACCAGCAACCCGCTGGCCTCTTGCGGAAATCCGATTACCTGCTTCAACCAGTCCAACACCTGCGATTCGACCAGGCTGGCAGCATGGTTACCGCCGCCCAGATTAGGGTTCATGATCGATGCCATCAGGTCCGCGAGAGCGCCCATCACGGTACCATTACCCATGTACCAGGACCAGAACCGGGGATGGATATTGCCCATCGGGTAGGGGAAGATATTGGTCAAAAAATCCTCATAGACCTCGGTCGGTTCGGCTGACGCTTCCGGTACCGGTGTTTTGAAGCTGGCCTTAACCGATTCCGGCACGGGTTGCCATACCGGCCGTTCAGCCACGCTCGCCAGATAATCGATCGAATCGTCAACCATCCGGTGCGCGAGGGCTCGCATTTCTTCCCAGTCATGAGGGTCCAGGGTTTCGTAGGATTCGTCGCTTTTCATGATGGTGTATTATGGCTTTATCCAATATCCGGATTCAATTTATTTCTCGACAGTTTTTGATTTGAATCGAACAGCATAAAGAAACCTAATCCAGTCCGAATAGTTTATAATCGCCTGCCGGAAAACCTGGAACAAAGCCATGTCAAAAAATACCGTAACGATTACCGATAACCGCAACGGCGCACAGGCGGAATTTGACATTCTCGATCCGGTTATAGGAAATTCAACTATCGATGTGCGCCAGCTCACGGCTAAACTCGGCCTATTTACCTACGATCCTGGATTCCAGGCCACCGCAAGCTGTAAGAGTGAAATTACTTACATAGACGGTGACGCCGGAATCTTACGCTATCGCGGCTACCCGATCGAGCAGCTAGCCGAACAAAGTAACTATATGGAAGTCAGCCATTTATTAATGTACGGCGAACTCCCTTCTAACCAGGAATACGATAATTTTGTAAATTCGATTACCAACCACACCCTGGTGCACGAAGGCCTGATGCAATTCATCAATGGTTTTCACAATGACGCACATCCGATGGCGATCATGGTCGGTGTCGTCGGCGCACTATCTGCTTTTTATCATGACTCGCTTGACATCACCAACCCTCAGCATCGTGATTTGTCAGCGCATCGGTTACTTGCCAAAATGCCAACCA
>QNFD01000072.1 GCA_003645435.1 Gammaproteobacteria bacterium
CCAGGGAAATTATCCCGATTTAAACAGCATTAAACAATAGCACGCAGGATATTTTTCAAGCTGAATTCGAGATTGAATACCGTGGTAATACTGCGGGCAAAAAAAAGCCGGGTGGTTAAGCCCGGCTCTGATGACATGATAAACCTGGTGGATCGCTACTTGCGTGCACCTGGTCCGTTTACTTCCAGGCCATTGCTCATGTATGTGTGGAAATACTCGAGTGCCCGGTATTCCGCGCTTTGTGCTTTGTATGGCTTTGCGCGCACCTGAGCATTACAACCGCCGTAACGACGATGCGTTGTGCCGAGGCCACCCCATTTGGAGCGGTAAACGGGAAAGTGGGTTAGATGTCCCAGTGCAGGACTCAGCAAATCTGCCCTGATCATGTTGCCGGAATAGAAGTAATGGCAATCGGCACAGGCCATATTCATTTGGCCGCGCTTGGTGTAAAAGTGTTTTTTACCGCGTTCATAAGCCGCCTGTGCACGGGGATCATCCGGGATTACGATGTTAAATGTATTACCCCGCGAGGTATAAGCCATATAGGAGGAGATGTCCGCGATCGGGCCTTTTTTCCACTTCAGGGGCTTTTCCCCATTTGCCTTGCGGCATTCATTGATCTCCAGTTCCAGGGTTTTTACTTCGCCAGACTCTGTATCGAAGTAGGGGTAGTTCTGGCGAATGCCGATGCCGCCGTTTTCGAAGCAACTGGCATAGGTTTTGCCGTTGGCGAAGGGTTTGTTGAACAATTCCTCACCTTTACTGATATTGAGCTCGTAAGGTGCGAATTCCTCAATTTCCTCCCATTGTTCCCGCGATGCGGCATCGATCGAGTAGACACCATTTTGAAAATCAGCAAATGGTGTGTCGGGAAACCGGTTTTCATAATAGGACCGGAACTCAGACAGATCTCTTTCCGGCGACGAAAATACTGTTACTGGTAGTGCTACCAGGACCGCCAGAGCCGCTGCTGTAATGATTTTTATCATACTAATTTCCTCCTCTAACTATTTGTTGACTGGCTTTCTTGACTGGCTATTTGTTATTTGGCAATTAGTTACTTGATTGTTGCTTCAAGACTGTCGCCTTTACCTTTATTGTCAACCCAGGTGATTTTAATTTTCTCGCCGGACGATCCACCCTTAAACTTGAAAGACAGGTAGGGATTCTTGGAAACAGCGGGTCCCATTTGTGCAGTAAATACAACACTGCCATTATATTCCGCGGTAATCTCGGTAATGTGATGTGCTGGAATCTTATCCCCAGTCTTTTTATCTTTACGGTTACCAGTTTCCATCGGGTGGCTGAAAAGAGCCTTGACGGTAGTAGTGCCTGATTTTGATTTGGCACGAATTTTAATTGTTGAAGCCATTAGTTTTCTCCGAATCTAGATTAAATTAGCCGCCACAGCCGCCGATTGTGACCTTCACTTCCTGGGTTGCTGAATAAAGCTTACCGTCAGACTTGACTACAGCAATCACGTTTGATGTTTTCCCCATTTTAATTCGGGTTGAAACATAGGCCTCGGACATGGCCGACAATTGAAAACTCGCGGCGAGTGGACTTGGATTTTCCGTTGCAATTATTGAAATCGATTCGACGTTGGGCAGTGTTGATGAAACCGTGACCGGTACCACGGCGCCGTTTTCTGCTATATCGGGAGCCTTGAGTTTTATCTGATCGGATGGGGTATGTTGATCACTGCCCTCAGCCCCGATTAATGCAGCCGATACATCTGTCGCGTGAAAGGCATCTTCAAGATAGGCGGCAAATGCCCTTTGTGGCATTAGTAGCCCGGTACCTATGGCTGCGGCGATGCCGCCAAGTCCCGCGGCTGACTTTAAAAATTTTCGACGTATATCATTCATTGGGTATTCCTCGATCAATTTCAGTTTGTTCAATTACAGGCTATGGATGAAAGTGACAATTTTGTCGATTTCAGCATCACTAAGCATATTGTGCCTTCCAAATGGAGGCATTATGGTGTTTGGGTTATTCGCTGAGGCGTCCCAGATTTGCGCGCGCAGAACTGCTGGATTTTTGAACCTCGCTCTCATGTGAATCAGGGGTGGCCCTATATTACCCGGTAACGATCCGCCTTCAATCGCATGGCACGCCAGGCAATTGCCTTTCTTGCGGTCGAATGCAAGCTCTTTTCCCGCGGCAATTTCACTTGCGGTCGCTGCGCTTGCAGTAGTAGAACCCAGCATTAACGTGCCAAATAGAATTGCTGTTGCCAGCATCAGGTTGGTGAAACTCTTTAACTTATTCATTCATACCCTCCTCATAATTATCCAGGGATTCTTGGCTGTTCCCATAGTTTTGGACGAACTTGTTTGTTAAATTTAACCAGGTTGCCTGGCATACTTTATCTTAGTCGCATGCTCTGTAAACAAACCAGTACGACGAGTATTATTTTTTAAATCCAATTTAGCCATACCCCAAATTGGATAAGGTTATGTCGAATTTGGCCTAGGTACTCCAAAATCGAGGATTACCACATCCTAATTGTAACCCGCAAAAGCATACATAGGGACAGGTAGTCTATGCATTACGGCATACTTATAGAAGTAATGTTCTTGTTATTTAGGCGCTCGCATTATTACATAAATATAAAACGGGGGAAAAATTTTGCGAAAATTTATTTGCATATTCCTAATTTATCAATTCGATTCATTCGGCTGCCCAGTAGTTTTTTATCCACCCAGCTACGCGCTCGCGCGGTTCACAGGGATATTTCGTGTCACCAGTTACAGTAATGGATTTAAACGCGATGTCGTCAATATGGTTTCTTATCCCATTTGGTTTTTCTGTAAATAGTTGATATATAAGAGTTTAATTTCTATCGTGGTTTCCAGGAGGTAACAATATAGCTACCTTGTCGGATCACCATACCCAAACTGGGGTATTTTGGTAATTACCATTTTTTGGTTTCCTTAGCACCTCGTTAAATTACTGGATGGCACCTGGCAATGAAAACATCGTTTGTTTCAATTCTTTTAGGACTCGCTTTTATTGTTTCGGGTAGTGCCCATGCATGGACCCTGGATGAAGAATGGATAGTAGATGAAAAATATCTCAGCACCATAAACCAGTTTCTTTGCAAGGCCACGGTTATCGCCGGCTCGGACGAGGAGTCAGGTGAAAACGAGGAAGAAGAAGAGGAACCAGATTGCGACTAATTTCTTTTAGCAAGCTTCACACAATCTTAACCAATTTTTAGACATCACTATATTTTGAGGGAAAATATGAAAAACATTAATACTATTCAAGCTCTGATTATGGCATGCCTGATCGCTTATACCGGCAGCTCAATGGCTGGGAAGCCGGTTGGCATTACGCCGGATATGATGGACGCTAGCGTCATGCATAACGGCAAGACGGTTATGATCAAACGTGATCAGAATAACAAGGCGGTCGTCATTCCGGCTTTTGCCAAGACTTCACGTCCCTGCCCACCATTTTGTATTCAGCCTATCGTTCTGGCGCCCGGTGTTGAAACCCTCGGCGAAAGAGAAATTATCGATTATTTGACAAGAATGAAGGGCGGTGACGACTCTATCCTGGTGATTGACTCGCGTACGCCTGACTGGGCCAAAAAAGGCACTATTCCAGGTGCTGTCAATATCCCATGGACATCGTTGAATCCGGCAAAAGGAGCGGATCCTATTTCAATCGGAGAAATCCTGGAAGATGAATTTGGTGCTCAATCGTTGGAAGGCTTATGGGATTTCAGCAATGCTAAAACCCTGGTCATGTTCTGTAATGGCATGTGGTGTGGGCAGTCTCCCAGTAATATCAAAACCTTGCTTAAGTTTGGCTATCCGTCGCATAAAATAAAATGGTACCGCGGTGGCATGCAAAGCTGGTCAAACCTGGGCCTTACTACTGTCAAGCCGTAAATTACGGATATTTTAAAAAATTGATTCAAAAAGCCATGTGCTTTGCGCATGGCTTTTTGCTATCTTACATACCATTAGGAGGTGGTTAATGTTTTTTAAAAATTTATCGCGATTCTCGCTATTGTCAGTTTTCCTGACCATTATCACATTGTCATTGTTCAATCCTTCTGTGATATCGGCGAGCAGTAATGCGTATGATTTGATTTCGGCCACCGATTTAACCCGCGATGGAAAACTGGCAGGCTCGGGTAACCGCGTGTTGATGATCGAGTTCTCGAGCGAGGACTGTGGTTATTGCAGCTTGCTGGAAGAAGAATTCCTCAAACCAATGTTACGCAATTCGGAATACGATAAAAAAGTAGTAATTCGATCCATTTCGCTGAGCGATAACGATACTTTGATTGATTTTAAAGGGAATTCCGTTAGTGCCAGTGAATTGGCAGAAAAATATGGCGTGTATGTGACGCCAACGTTACTGTTTCTGGACGAGAACGGCCAGGAAGTGAGTGATAAGCTGGTCGGCATCTGGTCAGTTGATTTTTACGGCAGCTTTATCGATGAACGTATCGATTCCGCACGGCGGTAGCAGTCATAGAAAATTCAGTAGCCCTGCAGGTCGAATGCAAGGCATATCAATGCCGGCACCTATCATTTTGGATCAAGTAATAATAATCGAGTAGTCAGAGCATGCCTTACTATCTTTACAAAATCAGTACTCACGAGGGCATGGATCTGATCAAAAACCTCGAATTGGTAAATCAGTTCGATTCATTCAAGGAAGCAAAAACAATTACAAAAAAGTTGCGAGTCGAGCAGGGTGAACAGGGTTGTATTTACAAAATAATGTTTGCTGAAAACCAGTTGCTTGCCGAGGAAAAATTACTCGAAAAACGTGAAAAACCGGTGTTGATGGAATTCGAAAGATAGGGCCTTTCGCTTAATCAGAGGCTCCCTGGGCTATGTCAAAATTTCAAAAATTTATTGGAATGGTTCTTCTCCTGGTAGCGTTTGGACTATTGATTCCGGGGATAACTGAACCCATTCTGGTACTACATGGTAAGATCGATAAGGCGGAGTTAGTTGAATTCGGTAAACAGATCCTGGCTGACGATCCCGATGTACCCACATTCGTGGTTTCGCTTACCGAAAAACTCATCGACGAGCTCAAGATTGAAGGTGAGCTTGAAGCTTTTAGCAAGTCACGCAGCATAGTCGGAACCGTCGAGGAACTATTCAAATCTGGGAACCCATTGGTGGCGTTTCTGATATCGCTGTTTAGTATTGTAATTCCCGCAATCAAACTGGTGCTGCTGTTCTATTCCTCATTGGTAGCAAAGTCAGGCGCTCCCCCCTGGATAGACAATTTTCAAAAGGCGATAGGCAAATGGTCGATGGCCGATGTCTTTGTCATTGCAATCATGGTTGCTTACCTGGCTGCCGTTGCAAGCAAGGACATGGAAGAGTTATTTACTTTGGAAGCAGAGTTTTCGACGGGGTTTTATTATTTTCTTGGATATTGCCTGTTATCCATTTTTGCCTCGCAGCTGTTGACTGCGAGGAAAACTGAAACGCCTGCCACTAATATTGTGCCTCCCTCTCCCTGAGGGAGAGGGCTGGGGTGAGGGGGAAAATTCAAGACTGCTCCCCTCATCCCAGCCTTCTCCCCCGAGGGGAGAAGGAGCACACACCCGGCACAACGAGGATTCTATAGACCTAAATCGGTCTGGCAATCATTCAAATTCCATCGCACGAAAAACCTGGTCCGCATTCAGTCGGGATAATTCGTAAAATGTATCGAGATGAGAAAATCGTGACTGGTCAACATCGTAGGCCTCCTGTAAATCGCCGCCTTCGTCAAGCACCTCGCCGATTTTTTCGCGCAGATATACCAGATAGTCAAGCGTGTACTTTGTTACTTCTTCCATGTTGGTAGGAACGCCATGCCCGGGGATTACATGAACCGCACCGAGCGCCGCAAACTTGTCCCAGGTCTCAATCCAGGCCGCGGTATCGGTATCGTCGAAAATCGGCAGTAGTCTTTGATGAAAAGCCATATCACCGGTGATGACTAGTTTTTGTTCGGGTAACCAGGCCATGATATCTCCCGGGCTATGGGCTGGGCCCAGCTTGATCAACTCGACTCTAATTGACCCCAAATCTATAGTCAGGCTTTCTTCGAAGGTTTCATCCGGCATTGTCAGTTCGGTGAATTTAGCCTTCTCTCCATTGCGGCGGCGCATTCGATCGATGGTATCTTCGCCGTGCGCTGCTATCTCCTGCGCGGTCTCGACGTGGGCGATCACCGGAACCCCCTGTTCCTGCCAGTAGCTGCTGCCCAGCATTGCATGGCCCTGGCCATTTTCAAGCGCCACGGCCTTGACAGGCAAGGTTGTTATTTTTTTGATTTCGTCGTGCAGCGCCCTCGCGAGAAGGTAGTTATCCCCCGCATTGAATACCAGTACAGCCTCGTCGCCGATGATGAAAGACAGGTTATTGTTGTGCCCGGAATTGGTGAAAGACCCTGGCGAGGTGGCGCCAATAGCCGACCAGACCCCGTCGATTACTTTTCTGGGTTTGCGAAACAACATCGAGTCCAGTGCATAATCGGTAAATTTAACTGGCTTGCCTTGCGCCTTCCAGGCAAAGAATCCATCGGCATAGTTTTTTACATTGGTATAGCCCATTTGTTGCAAGGTATCGGCCGCCAGGGGGCTGCGCTGGTTGATGCCGCAATAAACCACGATCGGCGTGTCCTTGTTCGCAACTTCGTTAGGCATCCTGAATTCTAACCAGCCACGCGGGAGAATTATTTCACGATGGCCGTTAATCATTCCACCAAGACCATTAACCTCGCTTTCCTGGCGCACATCAATAATCACCAATGACGGATCCTCGTCGATGAGCCGACTGAGCTCATCGGTATCGATGTTGGTTATTCTTTGATTGACGATCTCGAGGAACTCGAGCCCAACCAGGGGCCCGTGGCTGTCTGACAGGGCCTGGTTACTCCACCATGTCAGGAGCAGCGTGATCATAAGCCCTGGATATATGAATTTTATCGTGGGCATTCCTAATCAGGTTCCGGTCCGCGCAGTCTCGCGAGCAATACTTCATTCATGCGCGATAGGTTTCTCGGTGAATAGAAAATCCTTTAGTTCCTTGTCAAAGGTTCCGTCTTTTCGACGTATCCATTCGAGAACCATTGCCGCGTGTTCTTTTTCTTCATCACGGTTATGGGCGAGAATTGCTTTCAGGTCCTTGTCTTTGCAGGCGTCGACTCGCTGGTTATACCAGTCTACCGCCTCTAACTCCTCCATTAGCGATGTAATCGCGCGGTGCATGTCTCGTGTTTCATCGCTCAATTCGCCAATGGGTTCATGATAACCTTCGTTTGCCATATTAATATCCTCGTATTGCTATTAGTCAGGTTTTACCTATTTATGTCTCGGACGTATCGTAACACGCTAAATCCTGTTACATCACCGGCATTTGCGGCAGGTAGATGAGACACCAGGTGGACTGATCCACGATGACGAACACCAGGCGGCTCTTTAATTTAATTGGATCCGCATGAAAATCATGTAATGCTAGATGGCTTATAAAAATAGCAATCGTCATGCCGGCGCAGGCCGAAGCGTCGGACCGCGGTATCCATTTAAAACGAAGCCAGTATTTGAATACCTGGGAACTTTATCAATGGATTCCGGCTAAAAACATGCCGGAATGACGTTCTATACTTTTTACCTGAATTTCATGCAGAGCCATTTGAATTTATGATCCCAAGATCTTCTATGCGAGATGGTCTTTTGGCAGGAAGTTTTTTCCCGACTCGACGATATAGTCCCAGAGTGCGAGCGAAGAGTGCATCAGGCGCTTGTTTTTGTGTTTAACGATATACCAGGTTCGATTAATCGGTAAGCCCTGCACATCAAGCGCAATCAGGCGTTTTTGAGCTAGTTCGGCCGCGACCGTATGAGCCGAAATTACCGCGATCCCCATGCCCGCGATAACCGCCTGTTTTATAGTCTCGTTACTGCCAAACTCGATTGCCGACCCTGGTTTACACCTGGATTTTTTAAACAATCTGTCGGTGAGTGTACGGGTCCCGGAGCCCGCTTCACGAAGCAGAAAATCCTGATTCTCTAATTCTGAGAATAGTAACTGGGATCTATGCGAAAATTCATGATTTGCAGGTGCAATTATAATTTGCGGGTGATTGCCGATCGCCTTGTGTTGCACGCTAAAGTGGTCCGGAGGTTGTCCCATTATGGCAAAATCGAGATCCAGGCTTTCGAGTTTAGACACTATGCTTTCCCGATTTCCCACCTGGAGTTGCAGCTTAATATTCGGGTGAATTTTTTTAAACTCAACCAGCATATTCGGAATGAAATATCGAGCTGCGTTGACCACGCCAATCGAAGCATTGCCGTGGTCGAGACCACTGATTTCATTTAACATTTCACCGTATTCATCCAGCAGCACGCCTATTTTCTCTGATAACTCCTGCACCGCACGACCACCCTGGGTCGGAATAAATCCGGTATCGCCTTTTTCCACCAATGGAATACCAATAGCCGCCTCCAGGTCTCTAAGCTGTAGCGATACCGCGGGCGGTGTCAGGTGTAAGTTTTTGGCAGCGCCCGAAATACTTTTTGCCTCCAGAATTGCGTTAAATCCGCGTAATTGTTTAAGCGTAATCTGGCGTAGCCAGGGATACAGGTTGCCTTTCATAGGGTCCGCAAAAGTTAGCAAATGTATCTATCCAGTATACAAAGAAAAACTTTGCAAACAACAAATATTATTAAACTTTACTATATTCTAGTGACAACCCATTATGTTTTCCTGTTACTACTGATAGGGAAACACCATGTCATTGGGTGCAACACTGAAACGGTTTCTGGAGAGTGAGACTACCGGCCGGCAAATTGGCGGCGAAGTCGCGTCTATCATAGAAAATATTTCGAAGGCCAGTATCGAACTGGCCCAGACCATTTCCTTTACGCCTCCTGTTGAAAAAACCGAAGATGAGCTTGCGCCTGGTGCCGACTTGCAAAGACCTCTGGATACTCTTGCGCATAATCTGTTTGAAACTCAATTATGCAATTCTCCGGCCTCGATGCTGGTTTCGGAAGAACTGGATGGATTGAAGGAGCTCGGTGGTGAGTCGTCTTTATGCGTTACCCTCGATCCCCTGCATGGTTCGGCAAATATAGAAACCAATATGTCAATTGGAACGATTTTTTCCATCATTGATATAGACAGGGCCACACCGGGTGATCCGCTTGATGCGATCAATAGCGGCGAGCTGCTGGCAGCTGGATTTTTTGTGTATGGACGGCAGAACACACTTACCCTGAGTTGCGGTAATGGTGTCAGTATTTTTTCGTTCAACCCGGCCACATCTCAATTTGTCTTAATAAAAGAGCATGTATGTATACCCCAGGGGCAGAAAGAATTTGCAATTAACACTTCCAATTATCGGAACTGGGACAGTGGCGTGCGTCACTTTGTAGACGACTGTATTTCGGGCCGGGATGGTCCTCTCGGTGCTGATTACAATATGCGCTGGAACGCTTCGCTGGTTGCGGAAGCCTACAGAATTCTGATTCGCGGCGGTGTATTTTTATATCCCGGTGACTCGCGTCAGGGTTACGAAAATGGGCGCTTAAGATTCCTCTACGAGGCGATGCCGATTGCTTTCATAATGGAGCAAGCGGGTGGTAAAGCGATCGATGGTTTTGAGCGCATCCTCGAACGGAAGGTTACCAGCCTGCACGGCCGCGTACCGTTAATTTTTGGCTCCGTCGACATGGTGAAACAGGCGGGTGAATATTTCACCAATGATCCTACCGAGAACACGCGTTTCCCGCTGTTTGCAAGCCGCAATTTACTTAGAAATTAGAGAGCTTCTAATATGTCCCTGAAACATCCTATTCTTTCAATTACAGGCTCATCCGGTGCAGGCACTTCCACTGTCAAAGATACCTTTGAGCATATTTTTTTCCG